>JBGTKN010000105.1:0-2146 GCA_041744615.1 Hyphomonas sp.
GCTTCAAGCTGCGCCGCCGCCGCGCCCCAGCCGTCATGGAAACCCATCGCCTCGTGTTCCTTCATCGTCTCCTCGCTCCAGTGCAGGGCGCGCCAGATCATGTGTGTGCGGCCTTGCCCGGCCTCGGACAGCAGCGTCTCGGTCACCATGTAGGCCCGCTCCGACGGAATCCATCCCGCCCGGAACGCATCCGTCGACACGATCCGCCGCATCGGCTCCACCGCAAGGAAAACCCCGGCATTGGGAAAGGATTCCCCGTCCGGCCCCCGGAAAACGGAGGTCATCTCCCCACCGGGCCGGAGGTCCATCACTACCTCGGTCGCCCGCCACGGCTTCGGGCAGAACCATTCCTCCAGCAGCTTCGCCTCACTCCAGCAACGCCAGACATTCTCCACCGGGGCGTCCAGCAGCCGGTCGAGGGTGAGTACATGTTTCGGTTTGGAGGTCGCCGGTGTGGCCGTGATGGCAGGTATCCTTTCGGGGCAGTGGGTCATGTCTCGGGAACAAGGTCGAGGGCGGCGCGCTGCGAGCCGTCCATGTAAAAGGGCGTGGATGTGTGTTCGTGCACGATCAGCCAGCGGCCCTCGATGCGGCGCAGGAGCGTTGTGGCACGAAACCATAGGTCGATTTCCTCGCCGTCCACTTTGGTTCCGCGCATGCGGTTCAGTGCCGTCACGGCAGCGAGGTCGTCGCGCACGCTGATCTCAGTCTCTGCCGATTCCAGCCTGATCGGGCCTGCCCAAGATGCAAACCAGTCTTCGGTCCCGGCCGGATCATGCCCACGTTTCGCCAGCGGCGGGGCAAGATTGTAGATCAGCGCGTCCGGCGCGTAGCAGGCCTGCAGCGCTCGGGCATCCTTCCCGGCATGCGCGTGCTCAAGCGCGTCGAACACGGCGCGGATGGTATTTTCATCCTTCATGGCAAACGCCCCTCTTGACCGGTCAGCCCGTGGTCTTGCCGGAGATTCCGGTCCGCAGCGGCCCGGCCGGCCGGTAGGTGTTCAGCATCACGCCGGTGGAGGTCTTCCGGGTTCGGATCAGTTTTAGCTCGCGCGGCGGCGTACCTTCTGAGAAGAAGCGCTTACCCGTGCCCAGCAGAACCGGAAAGATCATCAGCAGCACCTCATCCGCCAACCCGTGTTCCAGCAAGACCGGCGTCAGGCTCGAGCTGCCCCATGTGATAAGGTTCGGCCCGCCTGCCGCCTTGATCCGCCCGATACTGTACACGCTATCGGCGGCAAGGGCTTCCGCAGGCCCCCAGGCCAGGATCTCGGGCCTGTGGGTTGCCACGAACTTTGTAGCCCCGTTCAGCTTGTCCGCCATCGGACCATCGGCCTGCGGCCAGTAGCCTGCCCAGATGTCATAGGTCCGCCGGCCAAGCAGAAGGTCAAAGTGCTCCCCATGGGCGCCGTCGATGGCCTCCCCGCCCAGCTGTTCGGGATCATCGTGTGGCGCTGCCCATCCGCCATGCGCAAAGCCGCCATCGCGGTCCTCGTCCGGCCCGCCCGGCGCCTGGATGATCCCGTCCAGCGAGATATGTTCGATGATCGTGATCTTGCGCATAGGTTCGCTCCGTTCACTGAACGATCTCGGGCTGCACCAGCCGGATCAGCTTGTCCAGGCTATCCTGCCAGCCGAGGTAGCATTGGTCTGGCGGGATCATGTCCGGAATGCCCTCCTGCACCACCGTCATTTCGGTGCCGGAGGAAACCGTTTTCAGCGTCACCGTCACCTTCATCTCGCCCGGCATGTTCGGGTCCTCGAACGTGTCGGTGTAAATAAGCCGCTCGCCCGGGATGAGGTCCAGATAGGTGCCGCCGAAGGCATGACTGCCGCCGGTGATGAAATTGCGGAACGACATCCGATGCTTGCCGCCGACGCGAGCATCCAGTTCGTGCACGGAGCAGAGAAAGCCGTAAGGCGGCAGCCAGCTGGCGATGGCATCCGGCTCGACGAAGGCGCGGTATACTTTCTCCGGGCTCGTATTGATCACGCGGTGCAGGCGAACGGTTCCGGCCATGTCAGTGTCCTTCCGGAGTTGATGTCAGTTCAGAGGAAAAAAGGTGCGCCACATACCGGCGCAGGTGCGCGGTGCTCGCAGCGCCCAACGCGGCGTCGCCGCTCGCCTTCGCAAGTATGAACGCGCC
>JBGTKN010000106.1:0-3521 GCA_041744615.1 Hyphomonas sp.
TCGACGCCTTCGGCGAGGCTTTCAACCGCTATCCAGTCCCTGTTCTTGGCGGCGACGGACTCGCCCTTGATGTCTCCGAGTTTCATGAAGCCGCCCGCGAAGGCCGGGAGGGCGAACGACATCAAGGCCGCCATCAGGGCAAGCGCGGTTTTGCGGATCATGCAGAGTCTCCTCAGGGGTTCAGCGGCGCAGGCCCGGGGGGTGATTCGCGCGGCGGTGCCAGAGCGTGATGCCATCCGGGGCCGCGGCGGGCAAGCGGCGGCAGCTAAGGTCAGACCGGCATCCGAAGGAGTCTGGGGGCGGCGAAATCGTCGAGGTCGACAAGGATGGCGGCGCGCGCTTCCGGGTTTGCCTCCGCGAGGTAGAGTTCGAACGCGGGCAGGTAGCGTTGGTCGTAGACGGTCTCGATCTGCCCGGACGCGCCATCCGCCAGCCGGTCGCGCGTCAGGCCGCGGGCGCGTGCGGTCTCGCGGCGTGTGTGCAGGAAGATGTGTATGTCCCAGCCGTCCGACAGTTCGGGGCGCGCCAGGAAAGTGCCATCCACGATGAGGATCGTGTCCGACGGCACCGGAATGGTGTCGCTCGCCATCGGCGCATCGGCATCAAGGTCGAAGGTCGCGGTGCGGACGAGACGGTTGCCGCCCGGACCGAGGGGATCGAGCAGTTCGCGCCGTATGGCGGCGAGGTCTCGCGCGTCGAGGTAATAGCCTTCCGCCGACAGACGTCCGCGCGCGTAGCGCACGGCCTTCGGATTGTGGAATCCGTCTATGGTCGTGTGAAGTACATTGCGTCCACGTAAGGCCAGGCCCGCGCTCAGCGCCCGCGCAAACGTGGACTTTCCGCAAGCCGTCCGGCCATCGACAGCAACCCGCAAGGGCCGGACTGATTGTGTCGCATCGAGGTGCGCCGAGAGTGTCTCGACGATCCCGCGGTAGCTCACCGCGGGGCGAGGACCATGGTCATCTGCTTGCCTTCGAGCTTGGGCTCGAGCTCGACCTTGGCGGCTTCGGCGAAGTCTGACTTCATCTTCTCGAGCAGTTCCATGCCGAGATGCTGGTGGGCCATCTCGCGGCCACGGAAGCGCAGGGTGATCTTAACCTTGTCGCCCTCTTCGAAGAACCGGGTGATGGCGCGGGCCTTCACTTCATAATCGTGGGTGTCGATATTCGGCCGGATCTTGATTTCCTTGAGCTCCGACGATCTTTGTTTCTTCCGGGCGGCGGCTTTCTTCTTGCGCTCTTCAAAG
Organism: Hyphomonas sp.; assembly: GCA_041744615.1. Lineage (GTDB taxonomy): Bacteria > Pseudomonadota > Alphaproteobacteria > Caulobacterales > Hyphomonadaceae > Hyphomonas. The sequence goes on from JBGTKN010000106.1 coordinate 1,247, forward strand.
CGCAGTTTGCCGTAGTCGAGGAGCTTGACGACCGGAACTTCCTGGTCGCCGGAAACTTCTACAAGGTCGAGCGAGGCTTCACGCGCGGCGTCGAGCGCGGCAGCGAGGGGCATGACGCCCTGCTTCTCACCTTTTTCATCGATCAGCAGCACGCGAGCGGCGCGGATCTCTTCATTGATGCGGGGGCCGATCTGTTTTTTGACGGGCGCTTCGGCTTCTGGTCTGCGAGCTATGGGAGACACTCCTCTCCGGTTTGTTGAAAGTCGGCGGAATATGCCTGTCTTTGCGGGCATCTTCAAGGCGGCATGCTTTGGCGCAGGCGGCGGGAACCTGCAATTGGTAAACTGGCGTTACCTGCGTTGCGCCCGGCCGCCGCATCCCCTTTAGTGCAGCGAGCGCTGTGTAATCGGGGGTCTGCCATGAGAATCGTCACCGTTCTTGTCGCTTTTGTACTGCTGGCGGGCGGGTCCGCCCTGGCGCAGGCGGCGGCGACGCCGAAGACATTGGCCGAGCAGGTGGCGGGGCTGGAGGCCAAGCCGGGGTTCCTGGACCTGTATGTGGACCGGGAGACGGCGCAGGTGTTTGCCGCTCTGCCCGCGCCGGGGGCGGACGGGTCGTCCGTGCGTTTCATCCATTCGACTGGGCTGACTGCGGGACTGGGCTCGAACCCGGTCGGCCTGGACCGGGGGAATGCATCCTCGGGGGAGATCGTGCGGTTTCGGCAGATCGGCAGCAAGGTCGTGGCCGAGCAGGAGAACTGGCGCTACCGGGCGACGTCCGGCCGGGCGGCCGAAGAAAAATCGGTGCAGCAGAGCTTTGCGACCTCGTTCCTGTGGTCGGCGGATGTGGCGGCGACGGATGCGGACGGGCGGGTGCTGGTGGACCTGACGGGGTTCCTAACGCGGGACGCGGCCGGCCTGGGCGCGGCGTTGGCCTTCGGCAAGGACGCCGGCAGCTACAGTCTCGCGGCGGACCGGTCGATGCCGAATCCGGCAAGCGTGCTGTCCTTTCCCGACAATGCCGAGATCGACGCGTTCCTGACCTTCGAGACCTCGAAGCCGAACGCCGAGACGCGGGCAGCGGCGGCGGACGCGCGGGCGGTGACGCTGGTGCTTCATCATTCCTTCGTGCGGCTGCCGGACGACGGGTATGAGCCGCGGGCGTTTGATCAGCGTACGGCGAATATCGGGCTCGGCTTCCATGATTTCTCGGCGCCGCTGGGCGACCCGGTCGTGACACGTCTGTCGCAGCGCTTCCGGCTGGAGAAGATAGACCCTTTGGCGGCGGTGAGCCCGGTGAAGAAGCCCATCGTGTTTTATGTCGACAATGGCGCGCCGGCGGAAATCCGCGATGCGCTGATCGAGGGCGCAAGCTGGTGGGCGGCCGGGTTCGAGGCGGCGGGCTTCAAGGATGCCTACAGGGTGGAATTGCTCCCGGAAGACGCGCATCCGCTGGACGTGCGCTACAACGTGATCAACTGGGTGCACCGGCAAACGCGGGGCTGGTCGTATGGCGGCAGCGTGACCGACCCGCGCACAGGTGAGATCCTGAAGGCGAATGTCATTCTCGGATCGCAGCGCGTGCGCCAGGACCGGATGATTTTCGAGGGACTCGCGGGCGCGGCGAAGACAGGCACCGGCTCGGCGGATGATCCAGTAGAGATTTCGCTGGCCCGCATCCGGCAGCTGTCGGCGCACGAGGTGGGCCATACGTTGGGGATTGCGCACAATTTTGCGGCGAGCGGGAATGGACGCGCCTCGGTGATGGACTATCCCGCGCCCTGGGTGAAGCCGGCAGCGGATGGGTCGCTGGATTTCTCGCAGGCGTACGGTGTGGGCCTCGGGGCCTGGGACCTATTCACCATCAAATGGCTGTATACGGAGTTTCCGCGAGGCGGCGATGACCGCGCGGCGCTGGATGGGATGGTGGCAGAGGCTTACGGCTCTGGCCTGCGGTTCGTCTCGGACGATCATGCGCGCAGCGTGGAGACGGCGCATCCCTATGCTTCGGTCTGGGACAATGGGGCAGACCCCGTAGCGGCGCTGGACGAGGTGATGGCGGTGCGGCGGATCGCGCTGGACAATTTCGGCCCGGGCGCGCTGTCGCCGGGGCGGCCGACGTCCGATCTCAACGCCGTGATCGTGCCGATCTATCTCTATCACCGCTACCAGATCGAAGCGGCGGCAAAGTTCATCGGTGGGCTGGATTTCCGCTATGCACTGACCGGGGACGGCGACGCGGCAGCGACGCCAGTGCCAGCGGCCGAGCAGCGGCG
>JBGTKN010000107.1:0-4345 GCA_041744615.1 Hyphomonas sp.
ATCGGGCAGGGACAAATCTCGCCCGGGCGCGGTGCGCGCGGTAGCTGGAGCGGCAGGAAGCCGAAGGCTGGAGCGGGATGTCGCGGGACGTTGCGGGACGGGCGACCGCAGCGCGTCCGGGCAGTGCGCGTCGACCGCGATTGCACAGGAAAGGGGCGCGGCTCTGTTGCGGCCAGCGGACTAAAAGAACATAACAGGAACTTCAAGAGCGAGGTGCAAACGATGGGGCGTTACAAGTCAGTCCTGATGGCGGAGCGCGACGCCCGCAGTTTTCCGCATCATGTCGATGTCATCGTGCCGCCCATGGGGCTTGGCAAGCAAATGGACGTCATGGCAGCCTGGTTGCAGGCAAACTGCAGTGCGGGCTGGAGAAGTCATGGCAAGCGGGCGGCAGGGGTCCACATCGCGCGCTACATGTTCGAGGCGCGCACTGAGGCCGAAGCGTTCGAGGCGGTGCGGGCCACCGGGCTTTTTACAGATCAGTCATAGGAGCGCCCGCCCCAGAGATCGTCCGGGCAATCGAGGCCCCACAGGCCGCGCCGGGCGGCGCGAGCGGCCTGTTCATCGCGGCTGTAGGCGCCGCCGCTATAGCGCGGCCGGTCGCGTGCCCAGCCTTCACGCACCATATGTTGGCCAAGGTCAGTGCCGCCCGCTTCGCAGCTTGCGACAAGGCGGTCGTAGCGGTCCGTCCCGGTCACCGCGCAGGACACTGTCCGTGTGCCAATGAAATCCGAAAGGACGAAGGCGGCCGCCTGGTGAACGTTGCGCCGTTCGCAGCGCGAACCGCTCTCGGGCGTGTCGAACCCCGACAGGCGATGCGGAATTGATCGAAGTACGGCAATGGCGCAGTCGGCGCCGGCGACTGTCATGCCACGCATATGTGGACGGTCGTGGCTCATAGATCCACCCGTTGAGCCCATACGCCACAATTTTTTTCATGCACCAGCCGGGATGCCGCTTTCGGGCGGGTTGGTTGCTCGGTTTGCCTGCCTCAGGGGATCAACCACGGAATGCCTCGGCATAAAGGGATTCAATCCAGTTGGCTTCCAGATCAGTCAGGATCGGAAACTCCCGTTCGCGCGCTCGCTGGGACAGCACGCCGTTATTCTGGTGAAGAAAGCGGAACAGCAACTCCTGCCTGCGTGACGGCAAGTCGAACCGGCGCTCAATTCCTCTACGAAAGATATCATGGCGTTCAAGGAACCGGATCTCGGCGGGCAAGTCGTGTTCTATTGTCTGGGCAACGCAGGCGAACACAAAAGCCACGTGCGGCGTGGCATCGAAGTAGCGGTAGAAGTCGGCGGTGGCGTTGGTAACCTCGACATTGCGGGTCTCGGTTTCCCGCCATTGGATGAAAGGAAGCACTCTTGCCGAATGGGAGCGCAATGTTGCCTGATACTCGGGTATCCTGGACAGGAAGGCGCTTGATACAGGGAATACGAGACCAGGCTGATTGAAGTCGGAAGCTGCCAGCTGGTGGTGTATGAGGTAGCGGTGGATCCTGCCATTACCGTCTTCGAACGGATGAATGTAGACAAAGCCGAAAGCCATCATCGCCGCAGCGACGACCGGGTTCAGTTTATTGGCCCGCGTGTTGGCAAAGGCGATCAGGCCGTCCATCAAGTCCGGCAGGTCGTCCGGCCGGGCGCTGACGTGCTCGGGGATGGGCGCGCCCGTGTCACGGTCGTGCGTTCCGACAAATCCGCCTTCGTTGCGGTAGCCCATGCTCAGGAAACGGGGATCAGCAATCACGATCCTTTGGAGGCGGTTCAGTTCATCCCGGCTGAGGGGATTGCGGCCAGCTTGGGCGACCGCCTGACCCCAGCGCTGCAACCTGTCCTGCGGCGGGTTTTCTCCTTCTATGGCGAAGGAGGATCTTGAATCAGCAAGGAGCAAGAAGGCGGCTGCCCGGGCCACGAGATCCTGGCCGATGGGCCGGATCACGGCCGCCGCCTCTAGCGCGAGGTCGCGGCTCATGAAGGCGTTGATTTCCGGGGTTCGTGTCACGAGGGGGCAAAAGGCGGGTGTTCCAGGCAGGTTGTTGCGGACACGGTGGCGCTGCGAATTTACGGGAGGCGAGGCGATCTGGAGTTCCTGTTCGAGTGCATCAACGTATCCGACCGGGCCTGCGTCGGGCAGGTCGAGCAGTGTGCCGGTCAGCCATTCATAGAAGAACCAGGCCCGTCTCGCATACTGGCCGGTCGGGGCGGACCGGATCATCTCGGCGATGAGGTCGGGACCAGCCGTGCGGAAAAGCCGTTTGAGGACAAGGAGATCCACGGGTTCGTACCGGAGTGCAAACGTGAGGTGTCCGCTGAAGGTCGGTTCCGGCAGATGGCGAGGAGAAAAGAGTTGCCAGCCTTCTGCCGTCCGGGCGGCGAAAGTCGCTTTGGAGCCGCTCAATACCTCAGGAAGCGGGACGTCCAGGTTGAAGGCGTGTACAAGGGCCGCATAGCCGCAGATGCGCACGCCCTCGGGTAAGACACGGTCGCGAAATACCCTTGTTCCGGGTGGGAGTTCAAAGGTAGCGGTTGGCATGGGAATTAACTTCACATTGAATGGTGGAGTTTGAAGCGCTGTCTCGCGAAAATCAATATATGGCTGCGAAAAGTATTCAAAAAAATGAACTATTCGCGAAAAAAGATATGTTTCCCTGTCTGTAGGCTGTGAATCAACTCAACTCAGCTGTGATTCACCAACCCATAGGCGAAGGCTGTCTGGGTCTTCGGATAGGTCAGGGCTCGCGAAAGCGAATAGAAAAGTACGAAAAACATCCGGTAAGTGCGAAAATCGCTATTACTCCGACGAACAGATCGCTCGTTGCCAGGTGCGGCCGCGCTTTCATCCGCTGACAGGGGAAGCGCCGATTGTAAGCGGCTGAGCCAGCGGATTGAGACGCAAGACCTGCTCATCCGGGCGATGCACCGCGTAAGCGGTTGCAGCAGGAAAAGCTTCCGGTGCGATGAAGGCCCCCCGCCGGTTTCCCTGACGGTCTCAGGTTGCCCGGCCGATCGAGATTGGGCAATGACCTGAGCGTCGCTGACGACCCTCATTCGCCGTCTCAAGGAATGCGTCCGCTACCATCGCGGCTTTGGCCGCATCGTTCAGTATCAGGAAGTCGATGAACTCCGTATACTGTGGATCGCATTCCGGCCCGGTCCCCGCACTGGAGAGAGGTGCATCGGGGGACTTCGGATCAAAGACCAGCAGGGCGCCTCCCTGATCCCTGCTTTCTGGGTATCCTGTCCTTCGAGGGACGCCATAGTTTTCGCTCTTTCGCGTCAGGAACCATCTACGCGAAAACGCCAGCCTTAAACGAGGGACACATCGCGGGGCAGATCACCCTGAGATTTGCCCGACCTGTCCCGGCACGGGAATCTGCTTTGACCCTTTTCTGCCGCCGGTTACGCCTAGGGACCGGATCAGGGTTTCCGAAGGGGCGTAGGCATGCTGACACCTGAACGCGAGCGCACAGCGCTGGGCCTGTTTGCGGATGTCGTCGACATGCCGGCGGAGGAACGGCTCGACTGGATCGAGCGGGCATGCGGGGGTGACCCGGAACTGCTCGGGCGTCTCATTGCCCTGATGGAAGCCGACAGCGAAGTAACGTCGCTTGTCGCCGAGATCGAAGGGGCGCCTCTGGAACTGCCCCCTGACGAGATCGGCGTCTACCGTCTGGAAGCGCTGATCGGCGCCGGCGGTATGGGATCGGTCTACCGTGCCCGCCGGGCCGACGGACTGTTCGATCAGACCGTCGCCATAAAGTTCATGCGCGCCCGGCAGGGCGACTTCGACCTCGGTCCCCTGATCGACGCCGAACGCCGGGCGCTCGCCCGGATGGATCACGAGTCGATCGCCCGGATCCTCGATGGCGGCGTGACCGATACCGGTCTCAGCTTTCTGGTGATGGAATACGTCTCCGGCCAGCAAATCGACGATCATTGCGCTGCAAAGAGCCTCGGAGTGGACGCAAGGGTTGCGCTCATCCGGCAGGTGGCCGGCGCGCTGGCGCATGCGCATCAATCCCGGATCGTCCACTGCGACGTAAAGCCGTCGAACATTCTGGTTGCGCCGGGCGAGCGCGCAAAGCTGATCGATTTTGGCATCGCGCGCCTTCAGGAAGTTGCCGCTGAAGGCATTGACGGCGTGACACGCGCCTATGCGAGTCCGCAGCGTTGCCGCAAGCAGCCTGCGACCCTTGCCGACGACGCTTACGCGCTTGCCGTGACGCTGTACGAGCTGCTCTCCGGGCGTCTGCCTTGGACCGATCCTGGCCGGCCGGATCTGGATGCGCCGCCCCGGCCACTTGTGATCGACGGCGCCGCACGCAATCCGCAGGACCTTG
>JBGTKN010000108.1:0-2629 GCA_041744615.1 Hyphomonas sp.
GATGCCCTCATGCTTCTTCGCCGTGGGATCTGTACGCACAAGGCAGAATATCATGTCGGCCTGCTTGGCGGTCGAGGTCCAGATTTTCGAACCGTTGATGACATAATGGTCGCCGTCTTCCACCGCCGAGGTGCGTAGCGCAGCGAGGTCCGATCCCGCGCCGGGTTCGGAATAGCCCTGGCACCAGATCATCTCGCCTTCGATGGTCGGGCGGATGTAGGCCTGTTTCTGCGTCTCGGTGCCGAGTTCCAGCAGCGTGGGCACGAGCATCGAGATGCCCTGCCCGGCCATCGGCCCGGGCGTGCGGGTACGGGCGAACTCCTCGGCAATGATGTGCGCCTTGAGGATGTCCGGCTCGCCGCCATAGCCGCCATATTCTTTCGGGATCGTGCGCGCCGCGAGGCCGTGCTCGATGAGCAGTTTCTGCCAGGCGATGCGCCGCGCGTTCTTGTAGCCCTTGTCCTCGGACGTAGGGGCAAGATGACGGTTGTTCGCGAGCGTTTCGGAGACTTCAGCGCGAAAGGCTTCGTATTCGGGATCAAGGTCGAGTTTCATGCCCGCATTTGAGACCCCTGCCCCTGCGTCCGGCAAGAGGGGCGCTTGCGCGACGTTGCGGAAGGGCCGTTAGCTCTCCTTCAAGAAACCCCCAGAGGAGGAGATTCCATGCCCGTCGAGTACGTCAAGAAAGGCCATGTGGCCATCATCACCATGAACCGTCCCGAAGCGCGCAACGCCATCAATGGCGAGATGGCCGCGACGATGGAAGCGGCGCTCGACCAGATGGAATCGGACCCTGAAGTCTGGGTCGGCATTCTCACCGCCGTCGGAAAGGCGTTTTGCGCTGGCGCGGATCTCAAGGAAATTTCCGCCGGAAATGGCGGCGCCCTCTCCACCAAGAAAGGCGGCTTTGCCGGGATTGCCCGGCGCGAGCGGACCAAGCCGCTGATCGCGGCGATCACGGGCTCGGCGCTGGCCGGCGGCACGGAAGTGGCGCTCTCCTGCGACATGATCATCGCTGCCGACGACACGAATTTCGGCCTGCCGGAAGTGAAGCGCTCACTGGTCGCCGGAGCCGGCGGCCTGTTCCGCCTGCCGCGCGTGATCGGAAAGGCGGTCGCGCTCGAGGTGATCCTGACCGGCGATCCGCTGTCCTCGCAGCGTGCCTATGAGCTCGGGATGGTCAACAAGGTTGTGCCCGAAGCCGATGTGATGGCCGAAGCCGAGAAGCTGGCCGCGCGGATCACCGCGAATGCGCCGCTCGCGGTGGCCGCCAGCCGCGCCGTCGCTATCGAGGCGACGACCAAGACCGACGACGAACTCTGGAAAGCCTCCGGGACCGCCTTCGCCAGCATCGTTGGCACAGAGGATTTCAAGGAAGGCCCGAAAGCCTTCATCGAGAAACGCGCCCCGGTCTGGAAAGGCAAATAACCCGCATACGGCTTCACTCACACCCGTTCGAGGGGGCCAGATGCCCTTCCGCCTGTTTCTGAGCGGTTACCGATCCAGATTACACCTGACGCCCGGGCGCGATTGATTTTTTGACCTGCCGAGCAAAGATGCATAGGGGTAGAAACATATCCGCTGGGAGATGGCCATGACGTCCAATTCAACGATCCGCATCGAGTTCGAACTGACCGGTGGAGACATCGATTTTTTCCGCGAACGCCTGAAGTCTTCTCAAAAGAAGTTCGGTTCGTCCGGAGAGGCCAAGATCGTCAGTGGTGCAGAAGCCCTGATCAAGCAGACAGAAACGGTCAGTTCGCCCGATTTCATCGCGCCCCGGATCGCGAAGCTGCGTGAAATGCTGGCCATGCTGAAGGATACTGACTGGCGCCTCGAAGGCGAAGACCGCCAGCATGTACTCAATGCGCTCGCCTATTTCGCTGATCCGAAAGACCTGGTGCCCGATTCAATCCCGGGAATCGGCCTGCTGGATGATGCGATCATGATCGACCTCTCGGCGATCGCGCTTGCGCCTGAACTGGTGGGCTATGCGGAGTTTTGCGCGAACCGGAACGAGTTGAAGCAGGGCTTGCCCGATGCCGAGTCCCTTCAGGTATCCCGGGACATCCTGCAGAAACGCATGCGCCGCCAGCGCCGCCGCAGCGTGCGTCTTGGGGAGTGGAACTGAACAATTGAGGGGGCTGGCCAAATTCAGCCCGCCCCTCACTCCTCCCGCTTCACCCGCGCCTTGCCGCGCCCGAGCGTCAGGGCCTTGATGGCGCCGCGGAAGGTGCGCACTTCCTGCTCCGTCCATTGGGCGCGGATCAGGGCGTTACGGAGGTTGTTGGTGATCACGGGGGTTTTTTCGGGCGGGTAGAAATAGCCCGAGCGGTCGAGCTCCGCTTCAAGATGTTCGAACATGCCGATGACATCCTCGCGCGAGGCCGGGGCGCCCAACCCTTGATTCTTGCCTTCGAAGCGGCCGCCGAGGCCGGCGGCCGCGCCCCACTGGTGGCAGAAGATGCCGACCGCCTGGGCGAGGTTCAGCGAGGCGAAGCCGGGGTTGACCGGATAGGTGAGGATCGCGTCGCAGAGGGCGACGGCTTCGTTCGGCAATCCGGACTTTTCGCCGCCGAAGAGAATGCCTGACTTGCCGGGATGGGCCGCCAGGGCGGCGACAGCCTCG
>JBGTKN010000109.1:0-4292 GCA_041744615.1 Hyphomonas sp.
TGAGAGCGACATTGCCGCCGTTTCGCCAGCCATCGGCAAGATGGTGCGCGAGGCGACCGGTCCGGATGCACGCGGGCGGCTGGCGTCGGGCTATCCGGACATGGGCTGAGGGCGCAGCCCGTCATGGAAAAGCAGATCTCCAACTTCATCCGTGCACTGAGATCCGCCGAGGTGCGGGTTTCAACGGGTGAAGCGCTGGACGCTGCGCGCACGGTGGCGATGATCGGCTATGACGACCGGGCACTTATGAAGGATTCGCTGGCCTGCGTGCTGGCGAAATCTGAATCCGAAAAGCAGATCCATGACCGGCTGTTCGAACTTTACTTCTCATCTGCTCCGGCGGGCTCCGCAGCACAAAGCGCAGGCGCCGAGAACGATGGGGAGCTGGGCGAAGATCCAAAGGACGCCGCCGAGCGCCTGTCCCAGCTGACGCAGCAAGGCAACGAGCAGGCCCTTGCGACGGCGATTGAGCGGGCCGCGGAACAGGCCGGACTGAATGACATCCGCTTCTCAACGCAGGTCGCCTATTTCGCGCAATCCATGGTGCGCGCGATGGGCGGCGAACAGTTACAGGCGCGTCTCCTGGAAGCGCTGCAAGGGCGCACGCAAGATGCCGACGCCGAAGCTCAGCGGCTGATTGATGTACGCCGCACACTGACAATGACGGCGCGGGAGCGCGCCGAGCGGGCCTTTCAGATCTTTGGCGCGGCCGAGACGGAAAAGTTCCGCGATGAAGTTGCTGCCACAAAACGCCTGTCCGCCATCGAGGCGAGCGATATGGCGCGGATGAAACAGCTGGTGGCGAAAGTCGCCAAACGGCTCGCTGTTAAACATTCGCGGCGCCGCAAACGCACACAGCGCGGCTTGCTGGATGTACGCCGCACGATGCGCGCCAATGCTGGCGTAGACGGGATTCCGTTCAATGTGATCTGGCGGCAAAAGAAGAAGGACCGGCCGAAAATTATCGTGATCTGCGACGTGTCGGGATCGGTCGCGTTATATGTGCGCTTCTTGCTTCTGCTCCTCTTCTCGATGAAGGAAGCGATTCCGGACCTGCACGCGTTCGCGTTTTCCTACCGACTGAAGTCCGTGGATGATATTCTCGAGACGATGGAATTCGACGCGGCGATCAAGAAGATCCTGCGAGAGATCGGCCTCGGCTCTACCAGTTATGGCCAAGCCTTCTCGGACTTCAAGATAGAGCACGAGAACAAGATCGACCGTCGCACGACGATTATCATCCTGGGCGATGGCCGTTCAAACTATGGCGACCCGCGCCTCGACCTGTTCCGAGACTTCGCGGGCCGGGCAAAGCGCGTCATCTGGCTGAACCCGGAAGGGCGCGCGCTTTGGGGAACCGGCGACAGCGTCATTCCGCGCTATGAACCCTTCTGTGCACAAATGAGTCACGTGGCGACGCTGAAAGACCTCGAAAAGGCGATCGACGAAGTTCTGACCGCTTATTCGTAGCGCCTAGTTGAGACCCATTTCATCGCGGTAGCGGCGGCGCAGGAGATCAATCGGGGCCAGGTCGCGCTTGTCGGTCTCGTAGTGCCAATAAGTCCAGCCGTTGCAGGCCGGGGCTTGCTGTACATGCGCGCCGAGACGGTGGATCGAGCCGGACATCGCGCCGGTAGTCAGAGAGCCATCGACGCGGATGCGAGCCTGATGGCGGCGCTGCGGGCTGAACAGGCGGTCGCCGGGTTTGAGCCAGCCGGTGTCGATGAGAGCGCCGAAGGGCACGCGGGCGAGCGACTTCTTGCTGCGCTCGGTTTCGAGCGTTTCCACGTCCATCGGCTCGATGGATTTCAACCGCGCACGCGAGAGGCGCACATAGGCTTCTTCGCGCTCGAGGCCGATATAGTTGCGCCCAAGGCGCTTGGCGGCCGCGGCTGTCGTGCCAGTGCCCGAGAAAGGATCAAGCACGAGGTCGCCCGGATTTGTCGTGGCGAGCAGGACGCGGTGGAGCAGCGATTCCGGCTTCTGGGTGGGGTGCGCCTTGCGGCCCGCCTCATCCTTCAGACGCTCACCGCCGGTGCAGAGCGGAATGATCCAGTCGGAGCGCATCTGTTTGTCTTCATTGAAGGTCTTGAGGGCGTCATAGTTGAATGTGACACGGGAGTCGCGCGCCTTGCCGGCCCAGATCAAAGTTTCGTGGGCGTTCTGGAAACGGGTTCCCTTGAAGTTCGGCATCGGGTTGGTCTTCAGCCAGATCACATCGTTCTGGATCCAGAAGCCCTGATCTTGCAGAACCGTCCCGACACGGAAGATGTTGTGATAGGACCCAATCACCCAGATCGCACCATCGTCCTTTAGTACTCGCTGGCACTCGGCGAGCCATTGATGCGTGAACAGATCATAATCGTCAAAGCTGGCGAACTTGTCCCACTCGTCGTCAACGCCGTCGACGACCGACTGGTCCGGGCGGGTCAAGCCGCCGCCGAGCTGAAGATTGTATGGCGGGTCCGCAAACACGAGATCGACCGACTTGTCGGGAATGCGCGACAAGAGCTCAATACAGTCACCTTGAGCGATCGTGTTTTTCTGGATGGTCATTCGGGGGCCCCGTTGAATCTACGCTAAGGGGATTGTCTGGGCCGCGCCGGTTACTACGCGTTTAAGGAAACCCTGCCGAAAGGTTACCGCGCAGACCTTGTCCTCACGCAACGCTGCTCGCAAAGTCGGAATCTTCTGGCGCTGGAGCGCCCGAGCAGGAGATGGCCATGCTACTGACCCTGGAGCTGCTGGGCGGCGTCGGCCTCTTCCTGTTGGGCATGAACCTGCTCACGGATGGCCTGAAACTTGCGGCGGGCGACGGCCTGCGGGTCATTCTCCGGCGCTGGACGGGGACGCCGATCCGCGGCCTTTCAGCTGGCGCCTTGCTAACGGGGCTCGTTCAGTCTTCCAGCGCAGTCACGGTGGCAACCATCGGCTTCGTGAATGCGGGCCTGCTGACGCTGAACCAGGCAGTCTGGGTGATCTTCGGGGCCAATATCGGCACAACCATGACCGGATGGCTCGTCAGCCTGATCGGACTCAAGATCGATGTGGGGGCCATGGCGCTGCCCTTTATCGGAATCGGAATGCTGGGCCGGCTGGTCACCGCCCACCGGCCGCGTGCGTCCGGGATCGGTCAGGCGGTCGCGGGTTTTGGCCTTTTCTTCCTGGGCATCGGTATCCTCAAGGACGGGTTTGGCCAACTCATTCCCCAGCTGTCCTTTCTCGATCCGTCAGATCTCGGATTCTTTGCGCCGTTCGTCTTCCTTCTGCTCGGCGCAGGCCTGTCTTTCCTGACCCAGTCCTCGAGCGCCGCCGTGGTGATCACACTGACGGCAACGGCCGGAGGCGCGTTTCCGATCGAACTCGCTGCCGCAGCGATCATCGGCGCTGACATCGGGACCACATCGACCGCCGCTTTTGCATCGCTGAATGCTACGCCGGCCGCCAGGCGCGTGGCGGCCGCCCAGATTTTCTTCAACCTTACGACCGGGACAATTGCGTTCATTCTGTTACCCGTGCTCTTGCCGGTTGCGCGGGCAATCGCCGATGCGATGTTCGCCGATGGGGGCGACACCGTGGCGCTCGCCGCATTCCACACAATGTTCAACCTGCTCGGAGTCGCACTCTGGTCTCCTTTTGCAGACTTACTGATCCGCCGTCTGCAGACAATGTTCGTCAGCGCCGATGAGGCAATCAGCCGGCCTCAGTTCCTGGATCCGACATTGGCCGAAGTGCCCGCTGTCGCACTCCGCGGCCTCCTGCTTGAAGTCGACCGGATGATGACGCTGACTTTTGAACGGGCGACTGCGCGGCTGGAAGCGCCTAAGGTCGGCGGCCAGAACGGAACCCACGAGGCGGGAGTGCTGGCACTCGGACAGGCGATCCGGGATTTCATTTCCCAGCTCAACCGGGCCGCCTTGCCCTCCGAAACCGTCGAAGCGCTCCCGGATATCATCCGGTGCGTCCAGCACATCGAGGAAGTGGCGACTGAAAGTCACGCTTTGCTAAGCGAACGCAGTCTGCCGGACGTTGCCGCCGATGGCGCACGATGGTCTCACCTGCAGGCGGGGGTGGTGGCTGCCCTGCAGATATCCACTGACACTGCAGATGCCTTCAAGACCGAGTTCGACATGGAAATGACCGAAGTCGAGAACGCCTACCAGGCTATCAAGAAGGACCTGCTGGAAGCCGTCGCCTCGGGAAGGCTCGCCGTGTCATCCGCCGAAGGCGCGCTCGTGAAGGCCCAGCGCTTGAGGCGGGTGGCCGAAGCGGCGCTGAAGGCCGAGCGCCGT
>JBGTKN010000110.1:0-27613 GCA_041744615.1 Hyphomonas sp.
TGCCGGCTGACCGTGTTTTTATCTCGCGCGAAGACCCATTCCAGAACGAGCAATATGCCGATTTCGTGCCGGACTGGTTTCGAGAGATGCGCTTCAGGAATGCGCCCGCCGCGCCACTTTGCGACTACACGTTCGGCCGGATCGGCGCAAGCGCGCTGAGTGTTCACCGTGCCGGCGGGCTGGTCGGTCTCGGTGCTCACGGCGACATTCCCGGCCTCGGCACTCAGTGGGAGTTGCAAGCGCATGTCGAAAGCGGCTGGACAAACGGCGAGGCGCTCTGGGCGGCGACCATGGGCAGCGCCACAACTATCGCGCGAGATCACGCGCTGGGCAGTCTGGAGGCCGGAAAACATGCCGACCTCGTGATCCTCAATTCCAATCCGCTTACGGACATCAAGAACACGCTCGATATTAGATACGTGATGAAGAATGGCCGGCTCTATGATCCGCAAACCCTCGTCGAAGTGGACGCAACCGTCAAACATTGAGGCGGCCGGAACCGTCATTGAGTATCTGAAAAACGACTTCGAAAGGAACGAAAGTGACCCTTGCACGCACACTCCTGTCTGCGACTACCCTCATGGCTTTGCCGCCGCCAGTCGTGGAGGCCGGCGAGAAGCGTCTGTTCCTGAATCTGGGTTCGGTCTCTGCGCTGCACGATCGGGGTGAACAGATCGGACGCGAGGTAATCGAGTTAGAAGCCGGTGCCGAATTCGATGTTCAGTCGGCAACCGTGTACGGAGCGGTTTACCGCCTGCTGCCCGTGGGGCGCGAGCAGGCTGCGTTCGATGATGAAGCGGACTACACACTCGGCGTCGCCTGGGAGGGGCGGGGCTACAGCGCAGACGTATCAGCCAACTGGCTGACATTTCCGGGAGAGGAGACTGAATCCAGCCTTGAACTGGCAGGCGCCGTCACGCTGGACACTCCCTTCGCGCCCACCCTCATCGGTTTCTTCGACACCCATCTGGAAGATCGGGGACTGGAACTTGCCGCCGGCCCCGAATGGGACGCCGGCCAATGGAGCCTGTACGCGCTCGGCCGCGCCGGCTTTGTGCACCCGGGTGACGGATCAGCCCATCGCTCATATGCAGGTCTCGAGGTCGGAGGGGCTCGGCCGGTGTCGAAGTCTGTCGAATTCGGATGGTTCGCGCGCGCCGACACGGCGGATGAAAAGTCGTTCGCGCGGAGTATCGAGCGTGGCAGTGTCACAGAAGTCCGAAATGCGGGGATTGCGGCTGGAGTCAGCCTGTCGCTCAGCCGCTGACGCGCGGAGGGGCGCCGCGCCGGCGCAGGGGCTTTCCGGTCAGGCTTTGGGCAGCACACGCTCTGTTTTTGGCCCACGACGCTCCATCAGGCCATATTTTTGCTGATTTGGGCCGCGAAATCAGTCATCATCTTGTCACAACATGCGACGGTGGCATCATTCGCCGGAGTTTTGCCGTCCCGAGAGGACAAGATGAAGAGCACCCATCAACTTGATCTGAGCCGCCGTCCCGTGGTCGCGTTGGCCGATGAATATCCGTCCGGTTTTGTCGACACGGCGCACTCACACGAACGCATCCAGCTGCTCTATGCCTGTTCCGGCGTGATGTCGGTGGTGACCGACAAGACGAGCTTCGTGATCCCGCCCCAACGTGCCGTCTGGATCCCCAGCCAGGTGCAACATGAAGTGTCCTGCCGTGGGCCGGTGTCGCTGCGTACGCTTTACATAGATCCGAGGTATGAGCGCGACGATCCGGACTGCCACATCGTCGAAGTAGGTCAGCTGCTGCGGGCGCTGATCCTGGAAGTGACGCAGTTTGATCACGACTATGACCTTGAGGGCCGGGAAGGGCAGATCGTCAGCCTGCTCGTCAGCGAACTCCTCGTCTCGCCGAAAGTGCCGTACGCGGCTCCGATGCCAACCGATCCGCGGCTCGTGCGCGTCTGCCGCGAGATCATCGAGCATCCGTCCGACCAGCGCGACATCGATCAGTGGGCGGACATTGCGGGCATGAGCCGGCGCAGCTTTACCCGCGCCTTCAAACGCGAGACCGGCATGGGAGTCGCGCTCTGGCGCCAGCAGGTACGTCTTCTGGAAGCCTTGTCGCTGCTGTCGACCGGATCGAGCGTGACGAGTGTCGCCATGGACGTCGGCTATGATAGCGCCAGCGCGTTCTGCGCGATGTTCCAGCGTGCCTTCGGTGTTTCTCCGAGCCGCTATTCCTTCTGAGGCAGGCCAGCGCGTTGATCCGTTCATTCAGCTGGCGTGAAGGTCCGCGCCGAGCCGGTCGCGCAGTTCGCGTTTGAGGAACTTGCCGCTTGCATTGCGCGGCAAGGCTTCATCCTGGAACCAGACGTAACGCGGGATCTTGTGCTTGGCCATGATCGCCGCGCAATGCTCGCGAAGTGCCGCGTCCGTCAGGCTTTCGCCCGCCTTCAGCACGATCGCCACGCCCACTTCCTCGCCGAGCCGCTCATCCGGAACCCCGAACACGCAGCATTCGGCAATCGCGCTGTGGCGGTAAATCACGGCTTCGACTTCCGCACAGTAAACGTTCTCACCGCCGCGCAGGACCATGTCCTTCTTGCGGTCCACGATGTAGATGAAGCCGTGCTCGTCGAGGCGCGCGATGTCACCCGTGTGCAGCCATCCATCCGTGATCGAAGACGCTGTGGCATCCGGGCGGTTGATATAGCCCTTGATCACCGACGACCCCTTTACCCATAGCTCGCCGACCTGGCCGGGAGCGACCGTCTTCCCGTCATCGTCCACACATTTGACTTCGAAGTTCGGCATCGCCGGGCCCGCGCTGTCGGGCTTGTCGACAAAGAAGTCGCCGGAGATCGACGTGATGATCCCGCAAGTTTCTGTCATGCCATAGCCGGTGCCCGGACGCGCCGTCGCGACTTTGGCTTCGATCTTGTGAACAAGATCCGGCGGCACCTGCGCGCCGCCGCCTGCCAAGGCCAGCAGGCTCGAGGTGTCGGTGGTCGCAAAGTCCGGATGGTTGATCAGTTCCCGGGCCATCACCGGCACCCCGCTCATGCCGCTTACGCGTTCGCGCGCGATCAGACGCAGCGCCTCGCCGGCGTCCCAGCGGTACATCAACACGAGCGCGCCGCCAGCGGCCGTCGCCGCATAGGCACCGCAATTGTTGGCCGTGACATGGAACAGCGGCGTCGTGATCAGTGTCACCGGCACCGGCGGCGTCGCAGGTGGCTCGAGACCCGTCGCGCGCTGCATCGCCAGCGCAGAGGAGGCGCCCGCATACATCATGTTCATGAGGTTGGCGACGCAGCCCCGGTGCGTCAGCTGGGCCCCCTTGGGAAAGCCCGTTGTGCCGGACGTATAGAAGATGCAGGCATCGGTGTCGGGATTGACCGTTACGTCCGGCATGGTCCCGCCTTCCGCGATCACGTCAGACCAAGTTGTGACACCCGGCACATTCGAAGTCAGGCGGACCCCGACCAGCTTCTGCTGCGACAGAAGCTCGGGCCGCTCCTGCAGGCGAACGAGGCGCTCGTCATCCAAAAATAGCACCTTAGGCGCGGAATCCTCCAGGCCGTAGGCCATTTCCTCGGCGGTCCACCAGGCATTCATACCCACGACGGCAACGCCAATCGACACGCACGCCCAGTAGATCAGCATCCATTCCGGATAATTGCGCATTGCCACGGCGACCCGGTAACCCGGCTTCACGCCTTGTGCGAATAGCCACGCCGCGACGGCGTTCACCTGCGCGTGTGCCTGCGCATAGGTCAGCCGTTCGTTCTCGTAGATCAGATACGTGCGGTCCGCGAACTGGGCGGTGTTCAGCCAAACTTCACGAACGCTCGGGGGTGCGTTCTTGAAGACGCGAAGCCGATTGCCGAGCACGTCCGCTTCCACGATTTCGAATGCGCCGCCTGGTCCGGTCAGTTCCTGACGCGCCTTCTGAAGTTCCTCGTAGTGCATGTCTCTCCCCGATCTTTTTGGCGAATTTTCATCTGATCTTGCATACAACGCCTTGAGAAGGAACAATTCGCGCGAGGGAAGGCGAGTGCCTTTCCAGTTGTTTCACACAGTGCAATGCCCGTTGCGCCAGAGCGGCGAAATCAGGCGGGATGCGCGCGGGACGCTGCCCTGACGGCTTTAAGTATACCACCCGCATTGCGGGTATTGGACTCGTCTTCCTACTCTGCTATTCACGCCAAGCCGGGGCAGGCATCTCCGGAAATTGTTCGCGGGGACGGATGAGAGGTACTCGATCATGCTCCGCCTACCCGAATTCGGGGATGTGCTTCTGGCCAGTTCAGACATCATGGACGCTGTCCTCACATCCCTGCTCGACAACAGCCGCGATTGCATAAAGCTCCTCGATCCTCAGGGGCGCATTCTTTACATCAACAGAACCGGGCTTGCCGTGCGCCAAATCGCTGGCATGGAAGATGTTCTGGGCCGCTTCTGGTGGGAATTATGGCCGGCCGAGGCCGAAACAGCCGTGCGCGATGCGACTCTCAACTCAGCCTCGGGCAAGTTGAGGGATTTCCGCGGCTACTGCCCGACTGCGCGCGGCGCACCGAAATGGTGGGATGTGCGCACTTCGCCGGTGACCGATGCCTCGGGAGAGGTATGCCGGATCCTCGTTGTGTCGAAGGACGTAACCGACACCGTCACGAACCGGAAAATGTACGATACGATCGCGCTTGAAATGCGTCACCGGTTGAAGAACGCTTTCGCGGTTTCGAGCGCGATCACCAAGATGAGCGCCCGCGGCGCGCAGGAACATATGTCATTTGCCGAAGAATTGGTGAGCCGGTTTTCGGCACTCGCGGTGGCTCAGGGCAAGTTGGTCGACGCAGCCAATGATTTCCCGCTGCGCGGTCTGGTGTCGGACATCGTCAACGCCGCCGGCGTGGGGGAAGAAGCGTTTGACGTCTCGGGACTACCGGATTGCCGGGTCGATGAATCCGGGATGCGTATCATTGCGGTAGTGATAGGCGAGTTGACGACCAATTCGATTAAATATGGCGCGCTTCGCGCCGGCGGTTCTATCTGTTGCGCGGGCATGATTGACGGCGGCTGGCTGAGAATCTCCTGGCTGGAGTCTTTGGAAGGCGTCGATCTCGACGACAATGACGTGTCGACATCCACTCATACCGGCCTGCATGTGATGAAGCGGATTGTCCTCTCCGCTGGCGGCGAGATTGACCGTGATATCGACGCAGCGCGGCTTCTGGTCAGGTTTTGCCTACCGCTTCCCGAATATGACGCTGAGCCCGAAGGACCCGTGTCCTGAAACAGAAACCGCCACCCAGCTTGGCTGGATGGCGGCAGGCGCACGGACATACATGCCGGGGGGGGGGAAGCCTGACCGGCGCCTGATCCTCAGCGGCTGCGGGAGGGGGGAAAGGCAGCCGGGAAATCGTTCTGCTATTTCAGTGTCGTTCTGTTTACTGAACGGTCAAAGTCGCAACAGGTTCCCATCTCGCCCAAGTATTTTCGCGTAGGGATTGCGAGGAGAGAGGCTCTATGAGACAGAGCCCCCGTCTAGGATATACTCCGTCCACGGAGAGCGCGTACGATGAACGTCAGGACGAGAAGAACCAGGAAGACAACGAACAGGAATTGCGCAATTCCCGCAGCAGCGCCGGCAATTCCACCGAAACCAAGCAACGCGGCGATGATCGCCAGAACAAAAAATGTCAAAGCCCAACCGAGCATGTTTGCCTCCATTCATCTGCCCGGCGAGTCGGGCAGTTCATGAAAAGACAACGTGGTTTAGCTTGGGACGTTCCCGGCAGCGTGCAAAAACTTTGGGAGCATGGCATTCAAAGGGGCCAGACCCATAGCAACATAGGCACGCCGATCACGATCACAATCGCTTCCAGCGGGAGACCGAGGCGCCAGTAGTCCCCAAACCGGAAGCCGCCGGGTCCCAGGATCAAGGTATTATTCTGGTGGCCGATAGGGGTCAGAAAAGCGCAGGACGCGCCGACCGCCACCGCCATGAGATAGGCGTCGGGACTGACCTGCAGCTGGGCAGCCGCGCCGAGCGCAATCGGGCACATCACCGCCGCGGTCGCCGCATTGTTCATGAAATCGGACAGCGTCATCGTGACGACCAACAGTATGACAAGTGTGAACACCGGATTGTTCTGGGCAATCGTTTCGATCATCCCGCGCGCTAGAAGGTCGGCCGCGCCCGTGGTCGACATCGCCTCGGCGACCGGGATCAGAGCGCCGAGCAGCACGATCACCGTCCAGTCTATCGGCTCGTACAGTTTGCGCGGGGGGACGATCTTGAAGACGGCAACAGCGACAACACCAGCCGAGAAGGTTACGGCGGCTGGCAACAGACCGAAGGCAGCCCCGGCGACGGCGACGACCATAATCGCCGCCGCAATCCAGGCCTTCTTGCGATCGGGCATTCTCAAAGCCCTTTCGGCCAGCGGGATGCAGCCGTAGAGATTGGCGAACTCCAGGATCGAGTCATCCGTTCCCTGAACGAGCAGCACGTCGCCGGACCGGATCGGCGTCGCGTTTAAACGCGTCATCGATTCCTTGCCATCGCGCGACAAGGCGATGAGGTTCACGCCGAAACGGTTGCGCATGTCGATACGCTTGACCGAAAGCCCGACCAGCGCCGCGTTTGGGCGTACGGCAAGTTCCATCAGCACCACGTCTCCGGACTGAAGGCGCGTTTCTTCCGCGTCTTTCTTGCCGGGTGTTTCAGACGGCGACGCATCCACTTTTTTGGCAGCTTTACTTTCGGTTTGCTTTTCGGGGTCCGGATCCTTCACAACCGGCGGAAGCGACAGGCCCAGAGTCGACAAGGCGTCGCCGATGGATTCAGGATCGGCCTCGATGACCAGTATGTCACCATTGTGAATCTCGCGGTGCGGGCTAGGCGCGGAAATACGCCGGCCGCGCCTGACCAACCCGACCACCTGGGCGTCGAGCGCTTCGAGAGACAGTTCGATCACCCTCAGCGTCTGGCCAGGTAACTTGGACTCGTCGGTTACGACGGCCTCGATGATGTAGGGGGCCGTCTCGAAACTCGCGACCGCAGATCGCTGACGCGACGGCACCAGTCGCCATCCTCCGAGCAGGATCAAGGCAAGTCCGCCCAGGGTCACCGCGATCCCGACCGGAGCGAAGTCGAACATCGCGAACGAGCCCGCTTCGGTCTGACTGCGGAATCCGGAGACGATCAGGTTCGGCGGCGTCCCGGTCAGTGTGATCATCCCGCCCAGGATCGATGCGAACGAGACCGGCATCAAAAGACGCCCGGGCGGAACACCGAGCCGCGTTGCCGTCTTCAGCGCAATCGGCATCAGGAGCGCCAGCGCGCCAATATTGTTCATGAAGGCCGACAAGATGGCCGCAACACCACACAGTGCCGTGATCGATACCGTCAAGCCCGAAGCGGATGGCAGCATCTTGCTTGCGAGCTGATCCATCACGCCGGTGGTTTGCAATCCGTAGCTAAGAATGAGCACGCACGCGACCGTGATGACCGCCGGATTGCCGAAACCTGTGAACGCAAGGTTCGGCGAGACAAGCCCGAGCGCCACGCTGACAATCAGGGCCGCCAACGCAACTATATCATGGCGCCATCTGCCCCAGATGAAGAGGGCTGCCGTAACGACGAGAACGCACAGGATGGCGATTTGCTGGACTGTCATCGCAATTCCTGAGTGAAGGTTGGTATCAAGGGCAAGCGATCAACACGGGCCGGCAGACAAGATCTGGTAGCAATTGAGATTGCGCATGCAAATCCGTGCGACAGGAAGATAGACAGTTAAAAATCAAAACAGCCGGAGCGATCCTCAGGGATCACTCCAGCTGCCTGAATGCAAGCCGGTTCCGCGCCTCTAGCGGCGTGTCATCAGCGCCAAAAGAAGTCCGGCGCCGGCCGCCACCCCTAAGGCCAGAAGTGGCCGATAACGCACACCATCCTGGACCTTGTGCTGCACGCCTTTGGCGTTACGCTTTACGTCGGACACGGTATCCGAAACCGTGCGTGCAATCTGCTCGCCAAAATGGTTCGCAGAAGATATGACCGACGAAATGAAGGTTTCAGCGGCGTCCTGCGCAGTGTGTAATTCGTGCTTGGCGGCACGTGCCGCAATAGCCTTCTGATCCTTGCCGTTCCCGCGCGATAATTTGCCGACAGTCGTCCGAGCGGTTGCCATGAGAATCTCCTTTAGACTGGTGATGCACAATCAACGAAAATCAGGACAGATTGTTCCGCACCCGCGTCAGGTTTCTTCGACAGCGGCCTCCGCGCCGAAGAACAGCGCCTGGCTGATCGCGGCCTTCACCGTGTCATCCTGGAAGGGCTTCGTGATCAGATATGTCGGCTCCGGCCGCTCACCGGTCAGCAGGCGTTCTGGGAAGGCCGTGATGAAGATGACCGGCACCTCCATTTCTTCGAGGATCTCCTGAACGGCATCGATACCCGATGAGTTGTCGGCCAGCTGGACATCACACAGGATCAGGCCCGGCTTGACGCGGCGAGCCATCTCGACTGCCGCGCGGCGTGTGGCGGCCCCGCCCGCGAAGCGGTGTCCTAGGTCTTCAACGAGATGCGCCAGATCAGCAGCGATGATCGGTTCGTCCTCGATGATGAGAACGGAGGTGGCGAGCTGTTTCTCGATCTCGCGGTGCGCGGCATCAACCAGCGCTTCCAATTCGGCGACACTTGTGCGGAGGATTTCGCAGGCTTCCGGCCGTGTGAAACCTTCCAGGGTCGTCAGCAGGAAGGCCTGGCGCTCGATCGGGGCGAGCTTGCTTAGCTTGGCATCCGGAGCCAGAGCAGCGCCTTTGGACTTTGATTCAAGCTGAGCACCGGTCGTGGACCAGATGGCGTGGAAGAAGCGGTAGAGCGTCACCCGGGCCGAGGAGGCCTCAACGATCTGGGCAGGATCCTCCTTCAACGCCTCGAGGCTGGCCAGAATGTAGGCGTCCCCACTTTGCTGGCTTCCGGTCAGGGCGCGCGCATAGCGCCTCAGGAAAGGCAAATGCGGACGAAACTGGGCAATCATTGACATGTGGGAACCTCCTGCGTGTGACCGCGTATCAACGCCTGAAAAGCAAGTTGGTTTCATAATGTGCAGAATTTTGTCTTATTTCCGCACTAGGCCTTGGAACCTGATACTGGCTTGCGCGTTCATGGCATGAATGTGGCCGAAATGGACTAAATTACTGGCGGTTTTGCCGGATGAATCGAATTTAAGGTGGTGCATGAGCGAACCCGGGAAATCCAAGCAGAGCGCAGCCCGCAACGCGCCGCGTCAACGTCGGCTTGGCAATCACGCCATCGGCGAGCGCCTGAGGCAGATGTATGAGGGTGTGGTGGACGAGTCCGTGCCGGATGAGTTTCTGCGCCTGCTGGATGAGGCAGTCGAGAACGAGCGCGGAGAGACTGGCGGCAAAGACGGTGAACAATAATGTCGACCCCAGCCCCGCTTTCCACAGCAGAGTTCAAGGCGTCCCTACTCGAAATGGTGCCGCACCTTCGCGCCTTTGCGCGCAGCCTTTGTAACAACGCCGTCGCCGCTGACGATCTGGTTCAGGATACCATGCTCCGCGCCTGGAAGGCCCGCGAGAGCTATGTGGCTCATACCAGCTTTCGTGCGTGGACGTTCACGATCCTTCGCAATGTGTTCTATTCCGAGAAGCGGCGCTCGTGGCGCTCTACAGAGCTCGCGCCTGAAATGGCTGAGAGGACACTTGTCGCCGCAGACGACCCGAGCAAGGGTATGGAGCTGGTCGAGCTGCGCAATGCGCTTGACCACCTCCCTGACGATCAGCGTGAAGCGATCATCCTCGTCGGGGCTGGCGGCATGTCCTACGACGAGGCCGCCCAGATTGTCGGCTGCGCCGTGGGCACCATCAAGAGCCGGGTCAGCCGCGCACGCAAGGCTCTCGCCGAGATGCTGGATGCCGAAACGTCACGCCCACGCGTCAAAGGCGCGCCGGTCATCACCTCCGGGGAGGGCGCCTTCAACAACATCATGGATCAGGTCAGCATTCTAAGCCGGGACAACTGATGGAGGCCGAATTTGCGCCGGTGCGCGCCTCCCGGCGCATGAGTTTGCGTTGGCGAGTTATAGCGGCAATGGCCCTCGCTCTTAGCCCCTTGCTTGTACTCGGCGGCATTCGCGTTCTCAGTGAACGCGACGATGCGCGTGACGACCGGCTGCAACAAATCATTGAAAGCACAGGGTCAGGTCAGCTCGCCGTCAATACACATCTCGAGAGCGCGCGGTTGGCGCTCAGTATGGTCGCCGCAGACCGCCGCAATCCTTCCTGTGTGCAGATCGGCGAACAACTGGCCGCGACCCGGCTGCCCTACCGCAACGTCTTGCGTTTCAACGCGGATGGCGTCGTCACATGTTACCTTATCGGCGAGAACCTCGTCGACAAGCCGATGCCGGATCCCCAGTGGAATGACAGCCTGCGCCGGGGCAAGAAGAATATCGAGTCGACGCACCACGCCGGTCTGGCTTTGAATGAGCCGGCCGTCTGGTTTGTACATGGTGTCACGGGCCAGGATGAAGTTTTCGCAGGGTCAGTCGCCATCACGATGGGCCTGGCAGAGCTGGCATCCAGCCTGCCGCCGGCCAGTTCTGCGCCCGGGCTGAAACAGGCGCTGGTGAAGGCGGATGGCGAAGTTGTGGGCTCGGATGTTGTCAGCCAGGTTCCGGTGGATTGGCTCACGAGCGAAGCGATGCTTGCGCCCGAACTGCGAAATCTCGTCTTGCCGCAAGGCGGACGGCTGGGCGTCGTTCTGCAGCCCCTAACGATGGCGGATCTCTGGATCATGACGCCGGCGACGGCCTATCGGCAGCTGCGTCTGGAATCGTTGATCGCGATCCTGATCCCGCTGCTCGCCTACCTGGCGGCGCTGTTTGCGGCAACCTGGATAATCGACACGCTCGTGCTGCGTTGGCTCGAGCGGCTTCGTCTGCGGATATCGGACCTCAGACCTGAGGGAGACAGCGCACCGCTCGCCGAAGACCTGGCCGGCGCGCCGTCGGAGCTGCAGCAGCTGGCCGAAGCCTTCGATGCGTTGACTGGACGCGTTGCCGTTCACGAACACGATCTGCAGCGTGCACTGAACCGCATGAAAGGCGCGTTTCGCGAAACGCACCACAGGGTCAAGAACAACCTTCAGGTAATGCTCAGCATGTTGAAATTGCAGGGGCGCGGCGAAACCCGTCTTGAGACGCAGCAGGCTTTGCGCATTGCCGCTCACCGGGTATCCATGATGGCCGCTGTGCACCACGCGCTTCTGAACGAATCCCATCTCGAGACGGTGGATGCGCGCGATCTCTTCGATGCGATTTGTAGTCAGATACAGGAGCGGCAAGGTTGGGGCGAGGAGAGCCGGCAAATCCATCCAGACGTCAGCAATGTGCTGTTGCCGTCGGATATCGCTGTGCCGCTGGCCATGTTTGTGCAGGAGGCGTTCGACCTGCTCTGCCCGCCTTCGGACTCGGGCAACGATATACGTGATCTTCACCTCGAATTCAGGTTGGAGAATGAGCAGGCCCGATTGCGGCTTGGGTGCGGCCTTGAGCAGGGATTCTCCGATATCAACCGGAATGAGCGCGATGCGAACACGTTTCTGGTGGCTTTCGCGCGGCAACTCGACGGCGAGGTGGTTCAGATGGGTGACGCTCCTGAGAACGTCGTCATCGAGCTGACCTTCCCACTGGAAGATTCTCCCGACGTCTAGTGGCCGGGCGCGAAAAAGCGTGCCCAGCCAAGGGCACGCTTTCAGGCTCTGGAAATCGTCCTATTCGGTGAGGTCTTCCTCAACCTCCTGGGAGGTGTCCTGAATGCTTTCGCCGGCCGCTTCAACATCGCGCCCAACGCCTTCGACCGTGTTGCAGGCAGCCAACATTAAGGCCGCCATACACATGAACGGAACTGCAATCTTGCTTTTCATCTTTCACTCCATCGCTGAACAGCAGACATTCAACGCTTCGAATGAAGACTTGTTCCGCACGCATCCGCCGAATTCTTGCGGCGGAGTCGCCGGATAGCGGAATTCGGCACTCCGACTAACCCGGCAAACAGGCGCGTACGCCGGTGACCGGTAGAACCGTTTCCCAGGCATCAGCGGTGCGGAATAGGAGATTTCCGCTTTCCACGCGCTGACCACCGTCCAGCAACTGGCCCGGCTCGAGGGTAGCGACCACTGTTTGTCCGGACGCTGAGAGTACGAACGTCATCTGGGTCATGAATTGGCCGAAGACATCTCCCCCCGCTGAGGTCATCGCCATCGTGGTCGCCACACCGTCGACAAGGACAAGCGCATCGCTCGAGGTTCCCTCCTTGAAGAAGGAAAACTTACGCGGCGCCGACATTCCCCACAGGAACAAACCGCATTGTCCAGGCTTCAATTCCTGAGGCGGCAGCCCTTCTTTGGGAACCGCGCTGACGGCTGCTGCCGCAGCTTCGGCTGTGCTGACCGCCGGCTTCGGCCCGCTCGTGCAGGCTGCGATCGATAGCATTACCGAGGCCATGAGAACAAATCTGATCATGTCGGTCCGCTCCGGAATGAGGTTGAATGTGAGTAGACATAGCTTCGACCATCCCGGGTGAAGCCGGCAATGGGGAGTGCGAATTCGAGTTCGCGGGAGATGATCCCTGAGACCTCGGCTTCGAACCGTCCGGGCTTTCCAGGTGCAACTCGCAGCTGCGCCAAAAACCGCGTGCCCGTTTCGTTCTCGGACGCCAGCGGAATCACGAGGTCGCCGTTCTCGCATCGCAGGTCGCCGCGCATGTCCGACCAACCGGAACCGAGAATTTCCCGGTTGCGTTCCAAGACATCACTCTGCGCCTTGCCGTCGGCCTGGACGCATTGATCCGCGTTGAAGCGGATGGTCTGGCCTTGCAGTTGGACCCGGCCGCCCGACTGGCGGATCCACAATGCCGCTTGCTCAAGTCGCAGCAGGTCGAGGTCGATGCTGAATTTCTCAATCGCAATCGATGTGTTCGAGCCGGCGAAAACTTCGCCAGTTCCGCTTCCATGTTCGCTCGTCCAATCCACCGTATAGCGCAGCTTGCCCGACAGGAGCGCCAAAGCCTGAAGCTGCAAGGCGGCGTTGCCATAAGGTTGGCCTTCAATCTCGAGGCCCTGGATGCGTCCGTTCAAAACAGTGCCTTCCGCAGTGTCCCAGCCGATGGAATGCGAATCTGCGCCGGTCAACCGGAGCGCGATTCCTAGCGGCGCAAAAAGCGCCATGCCGGCCGCGAAGCCCGTCAGCAAAAGGAGAACAAGCAGGAGACGGTTCATGGCGCAGGTTCACCCGCAAGCACGATCCGGGCCTGCACCTGGCCGTTCTCGACGGCGATCATATCGGCAGTGTCGACGCGGAAGCCGAGTTCCCGCTCGACGCGCTCGGTCCATGCAAACACGCTCGTCGGTTCACTTGGCGCGAACGCGAAATCGAGGTTTTGTCCCGACGGGTCTGCGTTCGTCCGCACGAGCCCCGACTGCTGCGCCCAATCTGACGCGTAAGCGGCGGCGTCTGAAGCGCCGACCGCTGCAGAGGGTCGAGTATAGCTTGCGCCGGCCTGGCCAAGCCTTTCAAGCCGGCCCAGGGTCGACTGGGCCTGCGCTAAGTACGCCGTGGCAGACTCTCTCGCGGCCATCGAAGGCAAGACAACCACCTGGATAAGCAGCACCGCCGCCACTGTGATTCCCGCAAGCACGAGCAAGAGTCTCTCGCGGCGGGAGCGTTCAGCCCACCAGGTCTTCATGGCCCCGTGCTCAGCGAGATGGTTACCGAAACGGCGCCGGGCAACATCTGTACGGAGGTCGTTTCCGCCCGAAACCCGGATCTCTCGAGGTGCGCGATAAAAGCGGCTTCTTCTACCCGCGCTGAAAATACGAGGTCGGCTGTGAGAGTCTCATCTGCACTTGTGTATAACAAGCGGCTGAGCCGGGCAGAGCCGCTTTGCGCAAGTGCCGCGTACAACCCTGAGGACAGGCTGTGAAAAGGCATCGCTGCGCCAGGACCGAGCTGCTGTGACAGGCGGCGAACGTCCGCATGGATATCAATGGGATCGGGCGCTGCGGGAAACTGCGCACGAAACGCTCGGACGGCGGAGGCTTCGCTCTGTTGAGCGAGCCGGGTTATGTTCGCCGTCTCCATCCAAATGCTGGCCATCCAGATCACGGCGGCAGCCGTGGCAAGAACACCTGCGGTTGCCCAGACTTTCAATCGCTGCCTCACCGTGTGGCTGGCGCGTCCATCAAGCGTGTTTTGCAGCCGAACACCGGGAAACAGGCTGTGAAGCTGCGACAATGTTTCGAGCGCGTCGGCCTTTGCCGGCGGCACGGCGCCCAGACCGGAAGCTGACATGAGTTCACGGATGGCGTTGTCCGGCCAGCAAGGGTCTGCACCCACCACGCCTGCTGCCCCGCTGAGGAGAAGCCGATCGCCGAAGTCCAGAACGGTGCCCCGCGCGAGCGCAAGGCTGCTTTCGGGTACGATCTCGGCATGTCCGGCGCCAATCGCGGTCAACTGGGTAGACCAGGCATCCAGAAGCTGCTTGTCGACCACGAAAAGCGTGCGCAGCGCCGCTGTCGGGCCGCGCGGACCAAGCGTGAGATGTACATCGTCGATTGACTGGGCGAGTTCATCTTCGACGGCGAACAACGCCGCGCGCCTGGCTTCGGACTCGGACTTTGCTGCTAGGGGAATGCTGAACCGGGCGACTGCAAGTGCCGGAGCAAAGGCGACGGCTTTCGGCTCCCCCGATATTCTGAAGCCGTCCGCCGATACGGGCTCAAGCCGTTCGCCGCGCCGCCGGGCTATGCGGAGAGGCTTGCCCGGATCGGACGGCAGTTCGATGTAAAGGTCAGGCTTCATCCTGAGGTTCCAAACGTTCGCCAGACGATTTTTGCTGCGCCATCCGAATCGGCATCGAGCAGGAAGCGAAACGTCCATTCGCCCGAGTCGAGCCGCGCGCGGCCTTCGCCCTGAAAAAGCGTTCCTTGTACGGAGAAAGGCAGCTGCGCAAAGTCTGGCCCCATTGAGCCTGCTCCCAAGGCATAGTCCCGAACCTGTTGGACGCTCGCCCAGCCGGTGGCCGGCCGCGCTTCAATAAAGCGGCGCGCCTGCGTGAGAGAGATCGATCCTTTGCTCGCGGCGCGCAACACGGGCGCTGAGGCGTAGGAGAGCGCGTTGGCGTTGAGCGCCGGTTGTTTCCGGTTCGGAAGGAGGCAAGTGCCGGACGATATCGCCCTGCGCAGCTCGGGCGTGAAGCCTGAAAGGGGGGCCAGCTCGTGAAAGCTTCCGAGCGGTTGATTGCCAGTCCTGAATCCGTCCTCCCGAGACAGATAGGCAGCGTCTTCCGCACCGCCGGCCCGCATGGCGCTGTCGCGATCGATCCAGTCTGCAAGCGTTGCGACGAGACCTGCCGCTTCATTGCTTCGCACTCCGGCATCTTCGAGCAGAATATTCAACGCGTCCGAGATTGCTGTGCCGGCATCGCCTTCTGAATTGCCGAGGGCATTGAGATTGAGGCAGGGCGGCAACTCGCTGAGCGTGAGCTGGATCTGGCCACCGCCGATCGGCAAAACCATCGTCTGCGCACGGTCCGCGAGATTGCCGTCGGCCGGCAGTCGGCTGGCCGCCACAAGTTCATTTGCCGACGACAGGGCAAGCGCCTCCGCCGAGCGCGAGGCCCATGTGGCGAGCGTTCGTCTGGAGCTCAGCTTCTGCAGTTCCGTCTGCCGAGAGATGGCCTCGACCGCCATCAGTGCCGCGACGGACAAGGTCGCCACGATCAGTAGGATCGAGAGTAGCGCGGCACCGGCCTGCTTAGTGGCGGGGATCATGGCCCGGACCCTATCAGGTATTTCGCGACAAGCACGTCGCCGGGCCCGAACGTGAAGGTGAGTTCGACCTTATGCGGCGCCGGCTGATTTCGTCCCTCGATCAGCAGCCATTCGGTCGTCCAGGTTTCTTCCCGGCCGAATCGCGCTTCCAGGTTATCCAGCCCTGTGACAAGACGCTCCTCGACCATCGGTGTAGCGGGACCGGGATCCGGCGCCGCCCAGGACCGCCGGATCAGCGCGCCGCCTTCCACAAGGTACTCGATCCGCTGGAGATCGCTTCGAACTGCGCCCTCGGGATTATCCCATCCATTGCGAACAAAAAGCATGAGGCGGCCATCGGATCTTGGGGCGTGACCTGCAAAAGCAAGTGCAGGCTCTGAAAGCGATGCATCCTGACTGGTGCGGCCAGTATAGGCCGCAAGGTCAGAGGCGATCAAGCCAAGCGCGATGCTGAGCTGGGACGCGGCTGCTCCGCGCGCGTCAACTTTGCGGGCCCCTTGCAGGGACTGGCTCGTCATGACCGCGCCGGCAGTCGCCATCATGGCGATGACAAACAGCGCCACCAGCGTCTCCACCAACGTGACGCCCGATTGAGCGCAGCGGGGTCCGTCAGGCTCCGTCACGAACTTGCGCCTTCCGCCGTCAGCAATTCCAGTTTGGCCAGCACAGACGCGCTGCCCGCTTCAGTGACGACGATGTTTATATTATAAAGGCCGGGTCTCGGCGTGATTTCGATGGTGCGTGTCCAGTCATAGGTCCGTCCGCGCTGGACTTCGCGCCCTTTACTTATGGGTCCGGCAGCGCGGGCGGCGCCAGTGACAGTGTCCACCGCAACGTTTTCCGCCACTGTGCGGGCCACAAGGCGCATCTCGAGCTCGCCGCTGATGCGAATCGACTGAGTGTTGAGCGAGAGTAGCCCCATAGCCGCAATCGAGAAGACCGAAAGGGCGACCATGGTTTCAAGCAGCGAGAATCCGCGAGCGTTCATGGCACGCCCCGATCGGTCAGCGCGATGGCAATCTCGCGATCCCTGGTGCGCAGGATGATTGGTTCGATCTTCGAATGACCCAGTGGATCGAACACGAGCTGAGGCCGGCGCGCCGCGCTGTTTTCCTCGCGCGCTGAAACGTTTCTCGCCAGGGGCGAACGTATTTCGACGGCTGGACCGAGCGAATGCTGAGAGCGGGGTAGTGGCGACCATTCACCGTCAGACCAGACCATCCCCGCGTATCCTGTGTTCTGCACCAAGAGGCCTGTCGGCTTTCCGGAGATCCGGGCGCGGCTGTGGAGCTGTTCAAGCACTCGGTTGAGCCGTTCGCCCTCCGAACGAAGGGGATCAGCCGGCCGGGCGGTCGCTATGATGAGCGCTGCTGCAAGCGCCGAGATCGAGAGCGTTACCAACACTTCGACAAGCGACATGCCCAACTCACCTTCGCGGCGGCGCGTCGCGTGCGATGCCTCTCGACAAAAGACGGAAAGGTGGTGCCGGGGCATGGCGCGCCTAGTCCCAGTTACCGATATCGGCATCCGGCCCTTCGCCGCCTGGCTTGCCGTCAGCGCCGAGCGAAAAGAGATCATATCGACCGCCGGAACGCGTACCCGGCATCTGATACTGATACGGGTTTCCCCAGGGGTCCAGCTGAATACGGCGCACATATCCGCCCTGGCGGTATAGAGCGATATCGACTCCAGGAGGTGGGCTCGATAAGGCTGCGAGGCCCTGTGCGGCGGTGGGGTAGGTGTAGAGGTCTAGACTGTACTGCTCGAGTGCGCTTTCGAGGCTGGCGATATCAGAGCGGGCCTTCGAAATGCGTGAGCGGTCGCCTACCGGCGCGACATTGACGATGATCAGGGTCGCTAGCAGGCCCATGATGAAGACGACCACCATCAACTCGACCAGCGAGAAGCCGGACTGGCGATGGGGTGTTCTGGGGGGAGTGGGCTGTTCAGGATGATGCATGATTTCCTCCGTCAACCGAGGGCAAGGGTGTTGAGCTGCATGATCGGCAACATGATCGATAGCACGATCGTGCCGACAATGCCGCCGAGGATGACGATGATCGCGGGCTCAAGCAGGCTGAGCATCGTGCGCGTGGTCGCCTCGAACTCGCTTTCGAGGAAGTCGGCGGCGCGGTTCATCATGGCAGGCACGTTGCGCGCAACTTCTCCGCTCTGGACCATATGTGTCAGCAGAGGGGGAAAGACCTTCGTCGCGCGCATCGCCGACGAGAGCGATCCGCCTTGTTGCACCTGTTCGATAATCGATGTCGCCGCGTCCCGGAATACGAGATTGCTCATGGCACCGCGCGCAGCTGTCAGGGCCTCAATGACGGTCGCGCCGGATCCGGCGAGCGTCGCATGCACGCGGGCGAATTGTGCGGCAGACAAGGTCTGGACAAGCGTACCGATTAGAGGCGCGCCGAGCATAAGGGAATCGAGATACTTCTTGTAGGCAGGGTTCTTGATCGCCTGACTGAAGGCCGCAAAGGCGCCGCCCGCGCAAAGGGCCAGAACCCAGCCCCGACTTCGCGCAAAGTCTGAGGCGTCGATCACGATCTGCGTGAGCAGCGGCAGTTCCGTTGTGCCGAGCATCGCAAACTGGTCGACCAGCTTCGGCACGACGAAAACCATCAGTGCCGTGACCATCAGTAAGGCCATCGCGCCCAGCACGACGGGATAGACAAGCGCTGCGCGCGCCGTCGAGGCCATCTTGTAGGTGCGCTCGAGATTGGTCGCGAGTTGGTCCAGAACGGCCGGCAGCTTGCCGGCTGACTCGCCTGCAGCCACAACAGAGCGGTAGAGCGGCGGAAAGGCGGCCGGTGCTGATCTCAGGGCATCCGCCAGGGCAATCCCTTCCATGACCTGCGAGCGCACACCGAGGATCAGCGCTTTTACCGCGGCCGCGCTGCCATCCGCTGCCGCCGCCGTGAGCGCCTGCTCGACGGTCATGCCCGACTGGAGCAAAACCGCCATCTGGCGCGTGAAGAGTGTACGCTGCTTGTGAGACAGGCGCCCACCCATTCGCGCGCCGCCCGATCTGGACCGGCCGGACTCCTGTACCTCGATGGGGGTGAGGTGCCGGGCACGCAGCTCCCGCCGCGCCGAGCGGGGATTGTCGGCAGAGATGACGCCGCTGGTGCGCCGTCCATCCGTGGTCAGGGCCTTGTAGTTATACGCCGCCATGCGACCACACCTCCCTGCGGCATACATGGAGAAGTTCATCGGGACTCGTATCGCCGGTCAGGACGTGGCGCATGCCGTTGCTGAACAGCACGTCATCGTGTTCAAAGGCTGCGCGTTCGATCAGCTCCTCGCTGGCCTGATCGTGGATCAGGCGCTTGATGGCAGGATTGACGACGAGCAGCTCATACACACCGAGGCGTCCCGAGTAACCGGTCCGAAGACAGACATCGCAGCCATTGGACTGATAAAGGGTGCCCGAAAAATCTGGAGGCAACCCGAGCCGCGCGAGCAGGGCCGGGGCAGGCTGGAAAGCGCTCTTGCAGTGCGGGCACAGCCGCCGCAGGAGCCGCTGCGCGAGCACGGCGCGCAAGGTGGAGGCGAGCAGGAAGCTCTCGATGCCCATGTCTCGCAACCGGGTAATTGCGCCGGCCGAGCTGTTCGTATGCACCGTGGACAGAGCAAGGCGTCCCGTCAGCGCAAACTCAAGCGCGACTTCAGCAGTCTCGGCGTCGCGGATTTCGCCCACCATCACGATGTTTGGATCATTACGCAGGATGGAGCGCAGGGTCGCGGCAAAGGTGAGCCCCACCTTATGATCCATCGGCGTCTGGCTGATCCCGTCGAGACCATACTCAACCGGATCTTCCAGCGTCATGATGTTGACACGCCCGGTATTGAGTATCGACAGCGCGGAATAGAGCGTCGTTGTCTTGCCCGAACCCGTGGGGCCGGTGACGAGGATGACGCCGTTCGGTTCGGCGATCACCGACCGGAATCGTTCTAGCGTTCGTTGGTCCATGCCGAGACCATCCAGCCCGACAAGCGCTTGACGCGTATCCAGAATCCGCAAAGCGACACGTTCGCCATAACGCGTGGGTAAGGTCGCCACACGCACGTCCAGCGCACGCCCGCCCAGTGACAGCGAAACACGCCCGTCCTGCGGCATCCTTTTCTCGGAAATGTCGAGCCGGCTCATCACCTTGATACGCGAGACGAGCGGCGCCGCGATCCGGCGCGAGGCGACAAGCACTTCCTGGAGTTCGCCGTCAATCCGGTATCGGATGGAAAGCTTTTCTTCGAACGGATCGATGTGGATGTCGGAAGCCCGGCGCTTGATCGCATCCTGCAGCAATCCGTTGAAAAGGCGCACGATGGGCGCGTCGCCGTCGCCGGCCAGCAAGTCCTCCGTTTGAGGAAGACCATCAAAGAGGGTTTCCAGGTTTTCCTGCTTCTCGGCAGCGGCGGCCGCCGTTCCGTCGAGCGCGCCGCCGCCAAAGCCTTCAGACAACAACCGTTCGAACGCGGTCGCCGAATGAGCCTCGAGCTGGAACGATGTGCCAAGCACCCGGCGCACTTCCGGCAGCGCGCGAACGTCTGCACCTTCACGCACCGCAACCGTGAGCGGTATCCGACCCGGGATCACCGCGAAGCCTTTGTCCTTTGCAAACGCGTAGAGGACCTGGGTCCGCATTTCAGTTCACCTCGTCGGTCCGCCGCCACCCAGCACTTCGGTTACGTAGCGATCAATCGAGTTTTCCGGCGCGATGCCGCGCATCAGTTCTTCACCCCGGACGTACAGGTATTTCTGTTCGGTAGCCTTTTGGGCGTCTTCCTTGCTGCGCACGATGGTCGGGCGAATGAACACCATGAGGTTCGTGCGCGTTGTCGCCTTGCCATTGGACTGGAACAGGCGGCCGGCAAGCGGAATATCGCCGAGGACCGGGACCTTGGATTGCCGGATCGTGTCGGTTTGCTCGATCAAACCGCCAAGGACGATGATCTCGCCGTCATCGGCCAGCACGCTCGCCATGATCTCGCGCTTGTCGAGAATGAGATCGGGCGTCACTGTCCCGACACTTCCGAAGACGCTCGAGACTTCCTGTCTTATATCGAGCCGGACCGTATTGTTCTCGCCGATGCGGGGCGTGACTTCGAGCTGGATGCCGACATCCTGACGTTCTACCGTCCGGAACGGGTTCGAGTTGGCGTCGCCGAGAACTTGTCCGGTTGTCACTGGAATTTCCTGGCCCACGATCAGAGAGGATGTGGAATTGTTCAGCGTCATGCCGAACGGTGTCGACAGGATGCGCGAGTTGGTGTCGTTCTCGACCGCGTTGAGAATGACGCCAAACAAGTTGTCACCCGACTGGCCGCCGAAGCCCAGCGTCAGGCCGGCGCTGCCGGTCAGAGAGCTGATCGCAGCGTCGCGGAAGGGGTTGGCCTGTGCGAGATTTGTGAAACCATCGGTCAGCAGTGCCCCAGTCAGTGCGAGCAGGTTGGGCGCCGACCGTGAAAAGTTCGTCGACGCGAATGGCACATCACTGCGCCCTGTCCCGGAAAGCAGGAACTGCAGGCCGAGTTCCTTGGCCGTGTCGTCGGACATTTCCACGATGATCGCTTCCACCATCACCTGTGGCCGGCGCACATCCAGCGCCGAGATCACCTTTTCCATCGCCACAAGCGTTTCGGAGTTGCCGCTGAGGATGAGTGAATTGGTTGCCGGGTGGTGCGAAATCGTCTGAGCCGGCGTGGCGGTATCGGAAGGCGCACGCTGCGCTGCGATGCTCAGCCCGACGCGCTCGAGAATGGGCACAATCTCGCCAGCATCGGTATAGTTGAGCGGAATGATGCGGATATTGTCGCGTTGAGGCTCGGCAGAGTCGAGTTCGAGCGCCACAGTTTTCGCACGGGCCACAGAGATCGGGTCCCCTCGGAGCAGTACTGAATTACTCGTTTCCGAGGCGACCGCTACGAACCGCTGCGATCCTGGTGCCTGACCCTGCGAGGACGAAGCGCCATCGCCCTGAAGTCGGTTCAGCACGGCTTCCATCTCGAGTGCCGGCACGTTCCGGAGCGCGACGGTCTCCATTGTCGAGGAGTCCTTGTCGATCGTCTGGATCATCCGCCGCACGCGTTGCAAATTTGACGCATAATCGACAATGATCAGCGTGTTGGTGTTTGCGTTGGCCGCAACCTGGCCCTGGCTGTCGAGCACCGGTTTGATTTGCTGGGCCACATCCATCGCGTTGACGTAGTCGAGTTTGATGATCTCGGTTACGAAAGCGTTGCCGCCTTGGCCGGAAAGCGGTGCTTCACTGGCGGCCACGGCTTCTGGAACGATCCGGTAGGCGTCGCGCCCGGCCGGAATAGCGGCAAAGCCCTGGATGCGCAGGGTGGTGAGAAAGACCTGAAACACGTCGGCCGTGCTCATCGGTGTTTGCGAGACGACCGATACGCGCACTTTGCGCACATCGGGATGAGTGATGAACGTATAGCCGGTCAACATCGATACGTCCGCGATCAGCGTATTGAGTTCAACATCATCGAGCTTCAGGACATGCTTGTCTTCGGACGTCGCCGGCGCCTGCGCGGATGAAAGCTGCGCAGCCGAAAGCGCCGCCGCGGCGGCAAAGAGGATGCGGCGGTTCATTGAGAGAAGCCAGCGCCCGGGGCTACGCGCAATCTGACAATGGCGCCTTGACGAACGACGTCCAGCGCCACATCCGAACTGCTGGAGACTGTATGACTGATCTGGTCGGGACGCAGCCCTTCGATCGCCTCGCCGTTGATCCGCAGGATAAGGTCACCCGACTGCAGACCCGCGGCTTCAAACGCACCGGCGCCGCGCGGCTGAACCTTGTAGCCGGACAACCGGCCACTGCGATACTCCGGCGTGAGCACGGTGTCTGATGCCAGCGCGGAGGGTGTCAGTTCAACATTGTCCGCCGCCGCGAAGTTCACGGCACTCGTTTCAGGCGGCGAGGATGTGTAGACACGAGAGAAGGGCTCTGCGCGTCCGGGGTAAAGGCTCAGGGTCTCGAGCGCGCCGTTGCGGCTTAGATGAACGGCGTCAGCGGTGACATTGACCAGTACGACACCGGGCAGAACTTCATCGCCCGGAACAAAACGTTTCTGACCGCCGTCCGGCAGGGAAATGACGGCGCTACTGGCCGTCGTTTGGCCCGAAACAGAGCGAACACCGGAGAGTTTCAGATCGAGAGTCGTTTCGACAGCGGGCACGCCGAGATCAGATAAAGGACGAGGTGCGTGTCCGAAAGGGTTCATCTGTGTCAGGATCATAGGACCTGACATGACGTAGTTTGTGGATTCCGACGACAGTGTGATCGGGCCGGCCGGCGGCGTACTAGTTTCTGAAGATGCGAGCAGGCCCCAGGCCAGGCGGCCGAGCAGCACGCCTACCGTAATCACGAGCAGCGATTCCGCCGCCATCCGGCCTGCGTTTTCAATGCTCGCGTAGGGAATGCTTCTTTCCATTCTGAAAAGCGTCGCCATCCGAAAACCCTTCGATCCGCACCTTCACGATAATCACACTAGTGCGACAGTTCCGCGACGATCAGTCTCCAATTTTACTTCAGGGGAGGGACCATTGCAAGCAACGGCCCCCCAAACCCTTGAATGAAACTGAAGCCGGCCGGGCTCAGAATTCTGTCGAAAGTCCCAGTGTGAGCGTCGTGCCGAGGTCATAGCCATTCACGATCACGATCCCGGAAATGCCGTTGTCGCGGCCTTTCTGGAACTCGTAGAAACGCTCACCCGTGATGTTGTTGATCTTGAAGTCGAAATCGATCTCGCGATTGCCGAGATCAAAACCCTTCTTGAAGACAAGATCGAGCACAAGGCCGGGGTCCTGGATGAAGTCCGGCTCCCGGTTGGGCGCGCGGGCGCTGATCCGCTCGGTCGAATAGGTGGCCAGCAGTGTGCCTTGCGACCTTGCCGTGTCATCCTTCCAGCCGAGCTGAATATTGGCGATATGTTCCGCCTGACCTTGCAGTTGATCGCCGTCCGCCACGAAGTCGGTCGCCGGCCGCGGCTGACCCGCTGCCTGAAGCGGGAAGACCACATCGCCGCCACCAACTTTGAGTTCGGACTTGGTGTACGTGTAGTTGGCCTGAATAAGGAACTCCGTATTTGCCAGGAAAGGCGTACTCAACGGGCTGTCGAACACCTTCTTGAAATCCACTTCGGCGCCATAAAGCGTTGCGCGCGGGGCGTTCAGAAAGCTCTGAAATGTCGAGGCGCTCTGGGTGATCACGAGAGCTTCGACCGGTTTGTCGAGGTCCTTGTAGAACACGCCGAAGCTGAAAGCCTGGCCGCGATCGAAGTAATATTCGTATCGGGCATCCAGATTCAGGATTTCCGTGTCGACGAGGTAGGGGTTGCCGATGAACGTTCGGCTGCTGTCCGGATCAAAGTACTGCTGCGGTGCCAGTTCGCGAAATTGAGGACGGCCGATGCTCTTGGAAGCGCCCAGTCGCAGTTGCTGATCTTCAGCGAAGTTCCAGGTCACCGTTGCGGCGGGGAGGAAGTAGCTGTTCTCGAGATCCGGGGGGCTGTCCGGCGTCGGTTCGCTGGCGATCAGCGACCGCAGCGTGACTTCCTGGGAAGCGTCTTCATAGCGCACGCCCAGCGCAACGCGTACCAGCGGGATGATTTCTGCATCCAGCTTCGCATAGGCACCTAGCACGTCGAGGCTGGCATCATATGCCGCGGCACCCGCTGCACCCGTCACTTCGCGCAAGACGAAGCGGTCAGGCCGGATGTTAAAATTGGCAAATAGGAAGTCCGGACGCTGCTGGAAAAACAGGAAGTCTGTCGCCGGATCACCTGCATTGAAGACGTATCCGAAAGTCCGTGACTGGGATTTGCGGGTATTCTGATAGCTTTCGACACCGGCGGAGTAGGTGATGTCGCGCGCCGACGACAGAGGCTGGACGTACTCGATGTCAAACGCCCCGCTGACCACTTTGTCGTCCAGGTAGCTGAACGTCATCCGGTTGTCGCTGTTGCCGCCGGAATAGAGATAGTCGTTTGCAGTCGTGTTGAAGCCAAACCGCGTGTTCATCTCATACGGGGCATCTCGCTTGGTCTGCGAAAGGGCGGTGCGCCAGTCGAAGGTCCACGGGCCGCGGAAGTGCCGTCCATTCAGCTGTGTGCTGTAGAGTTCGCGCTCGTACCAGGCGGTCCGGTCATCGCGCACATCGGCGGCCTGCAAGCCATCGAAGCCTTCGCGCGAGAAGGTCTGCTTAGTGGTCTTGCGGATATAGAGATTGGTCAGATCGAACTTGTCATTTCCAAAGTCCAGTCCCAGTCCGACCAGACCATCGAGACCGATGTTGTGATCCGTCTGCAGATAATCGTACGACGAAAGGGCCTCAAGGGTCACGTCGTTGACTTCGCCGGTTTCCTGCCTGCCATTGCGGGTTTTCCAGGCGTTCGAGTATCCGAGGACACCCACCACACCGAGCTCTGCCGATCCCAGATCGAAAGTCCGGCCCCCTGAGACACCGTAGCTCCCGTTCGGCGGAATGCTGTCATTGTTCTGCAGTAGGCGCAGTTCGGCGTTCCGGAAAGACTGGCCCAGCGCCTGGATTTCGTTCGGGAAGTTGGCATCCGTGATGCGAAGGCCGGACGCCATTGCGCGGCGAACCGGACCGGGCAGTTTGCGCGTTCCGTCGTCGAAGCCGAGAACGTCCGTATCCGAACCATAGTGCGTCAGTCCGTTCTGGCCGGTCGTTTCGGTATTGTAGCTACCGCTGATGCTCAGCTTGAGGAAATTCTCGCTGGGAATGTTCAGCGTGCGCAGATCGACGATGCCGCCGCCGAACTCGCCCGGATACTCAACAGAGTAGGTTTTTTGAACCAGGATGTTCTCGAGAATCTTGGTGGGAAAGAGATCGAGCGGCACGACCCGCTGCAGCGGCTCCGGGCTAGGCAGTGGCGAGCCGTTCAGGCGCGCAGATGAATACCGCTCGCCTAGGCCGCGAACATAGACGAACTTGCCTTCGGCGATAGTGATACCGGTGACCCGGGCAAGGGCAGATGCAGCATCCGAATCGCCTTGGCGTGCGAGATCTTCCGGCGCGAGAAAGGCGGCAACCTCGGACGTGCTACGCAGCACTTCCGGAATGTAGCGGCCAAGGACGACGACTTCTCTCAGCGTGAGATCGGAATCCGGGACGCTTTCGGCCTCGGTTCCGTTTTGGGCCTCTGTGTCGGTTTGCGCATATGCGAGCGTAGGCCCCAGTGCTGCCGTTGAAGCAATCAGCAGGGCGCGTAGTGACAACGATTTTTTAGGCATGAGTGTCAGGTCCCGATGGAGTCAAGAAAGCGTGGTACCGGAGACGCCACGGGGACGTCTCCGGAACTTTTGCGTTGTCGTTAGCAGGCTGGCTGGGTCGGCAGGCCGCAGGACCAACCGGCATACCAGGTATCCGACGCGTCTCTGACGGCACCGATATATGTCGTCGATTGCAGGAAAGACGTTGTCGGCGTTCCGGTAGCCAGGTTGAAGTTTGTATTCAGTCCGGCAGGGAACGGCGTCGGGACTACTGCATTCTCGTTCGCCCCGTTGATGAAGCCGTTGATCAGTGTCGACGTGCCCGTATTGACGTTGTTGGCGCCCGCGTTGACGATCGCTTCGATCTCTGGAACCGTGACGCCCGCGCCCGCTTGGAAGGGCGTTGCGCCGCAGGCAAAGAATACCGAGTTGAAGGTCGGTCCGGTGCCGCCCAGCCCGTTGGCAAAGGTCAGTGTCGAAGCAGTGGTCAGGTTGAGACAGGGCACGCCGTTCTCAGCCGCAATGACCGAATTGTAGGTACGCCCGATGTGACCGGTATTGTGGGTGATGCCGGCGCGGCGTTGCTGGGCCCCAGTGTTCTGCGACCGCTGCACGATCGTCCAGTTTGCATAGGTCGGACGCGTGAAATAGGACGCAGAGGATGCGCCGCGCGAGCTCGTCTCAAAACCAAAGTCGCCGCCGCCGGTGCGCTGGTAGGCAATGCCGAACTGGGCGGCGCCGCTCCAGCCGGAGTCGGTGTCGAACTGGTCGTCATCGCTACCGGTGATAACGATATAACGCAGGTTGACGGTTCCGCCGAAGATTTCGATGCCGTCGTCGGAGCTGTTATGGACCTGGACGTATTCGAACGTCGTTCCGTTGCCGACGCCGGCCAGCGTGATGCCGTTGAGCTCGTTGCCCGGAGCAATTTCGAAGCCCGAGTGCTGAACCCGCAGGTAGCGGATGCGGCCGCTGTTGTCGCCCGGCGTGGTGCCGCCGTAGAACTGGTTGCCGCCTTCGACTTGCGCTTCGCACGCGGCGTTAGGGGGGGTCACACCGCTCGGGCAACCATCGCTGGACGGCGCGCGACCGAGTATGATTAGGCCGCCCCACTGCCCGATAGAGTTCTCACCGGTGGTGCCTTCGACGCTTTGACGGCTCGTGAGGATGATTGGATTGGTCGAGGTTCCTTCGGCGAAAATCTGCGAACCGCGGTTAACTGTGAGATAATCGAGTCCGGAGTTGCCGAAGATCGTGACACCCGGTTCGATGGTCAGGATACCCGTCTGGCTGCCGGGAAGCGGCGAAGCCGCGCTCGGGCCGGCGTCAGTACCGACGCGGGTTTGACCGCTGACCGAGTAGACGGTGCCGGCACGTTGCGGCACGACCAAGTTTCCAGTGACGAGCGACGGAAGCTGACAGATGCGGCGGTTGGAGACGATACCAACGTTCGAGAAGCCGGCCGGGCAATCGGCCGCTGGGGTGCCGGGCGCAGGGCCGGACGGCGGCGGCGGGGCCG
>JBGTKN010000111.1:0-9430 GCA_041744615.1 Hyphomonas sp.
CCGCTGGTGCTGGTCAACCAGTTCGTCGGGTTCATGGCCGGCTGGCAGGCAGACGGCGGCGGGCTGATGGTGGCGGCGCTGGCCGCGCTGATGGCGAGCTGGTGCACCTTTGCGCCCTCCTTCGTGTGGATCTTCGCCGGGGCTCCGTTTTCGGAGTCGCTGCGCCGCAGCCGGTTTGCAGCGGGAATCCTGAGCGCGATCACGGCGGCGGTGTTCGGGATCATCGCCAAGATCGCGCTGGTCTTCGGCTTCGCGGTGCTTTTCGGCGCTACCCTTTCACTGCAGCTTCCAGGCGGTGGGTCGGTTGACCTGCCGGATGTATACACACTTGATCCGCTGGCCATGCTCATTGCGGCGGCGGCGGCGATTGCGCTGATCCGGTTCAAGGCCAACATTGTGCTGGTCGTGCTCGCTTGCGCGCTGGCGGGGCTGGTGCGGCTGGCCCTGCCCGCCGGCGCTTGACCGGGCCGGGCGAGTCATTACCTTGAAGGACGGACTTGGAACCGGGCCCCTCTGGTATCTGCGGCGGCAGATGCGATGTCGGATCCCTCACGGATACAGCGCTGACGCGGCGCGCCTTTCCGGACACCTTGCTTCCTCATGCCTGAATTCCTGACCGTCGAATACGCGGGCCAACCCCTCTGGTTGTGGGCCGCTTTCCTCTCGTTTATCTGCGTCCTGCTCTGGGTCGATCTCGGCCTGCTGAACCGCAAGGACTCGGTCGTCTCGCCGAAGAAGAGCGCGATCATGTGGTCGTGCTTCGCCTCGCTCGCGGTGGCCTTTGGCGCCTATATTTACTTCTTCTATCAGCCGGACCCGCAATTCTACAACGAGCCCGAAAACCTCAACGTGCAGGCGACGCTGCAGTTCGCCACCGGCTACCTGCTCGAGACAGCGCTCGCCTTCGACAACATCTTCGTCATCGGCATGGTCTTCACCTTCTTCGCCGTGCCGCGGGAATACCAGCACCGGGTCCTGTTCTGGGGCATTCTCGGCGCCATCGTGTTTCGCGGCATCTTCATTTCGCTGGGTGCGGCGGTGGTGAACGAGTTTACCTGGGTCCTGTATTTCTTCGCGGCCTTCCTCGTGTTCACCGGCGCCAAGATGCTGATGTCGGGCGCCGACGAGGCCGCAGAGGAAATGGACCTTAACGACAATGCTGTCTTCCGCTTCCTGAAGAAGCGGATGCGGGTCACCGAGACGATCGAAAACCATAACTTCGTGGTCCGCCGGCCGCATCCGGTGACCGGCAAGATGGTGCTCTGGGGCACGCCGCTGCTACTCTGCCTGCTGATGGTGGAGACGGTGGACATCATCTTTGCGGTCGACTCGGTGCCGGCGATCTTCGCGGTGACGCGCGATCCGTTCATCGTCTACACGTCGAACATCTTCGCCATCCTCGGCCTGCGTTCGATGTACTTCATGCTGGCCGCCGCGATCGCCCGGTTCAGGTATCTGAAATACGGCCTGTCACTGGTGCTGGTGCTGATCGGCCTTAAGATCTTCTGGAACTTCCTGCTCTATAAGGAACTGCACCTCGTGCCGTATCTGGAGCCGCAATGGTCGCTGATGATAACCATCGGCCTGCTCGGCGGCGCGATCCTGTTCTCGTTGTGGAAGACGGGCGGGAAAGAGAAAGCACCCTTGGGATGAAACCTCCTCCACCTCCTGCAATCGGCAGAGTGGGGTCCTAAGGGGTCGCCTTTGCCGTTGCGGCTTCGCGCATCGGGGCGCCGTCGCGTCTCGGGATTACCTTGAAGATGCCGGTGCCGCGCATGATGATCTTGTCGCCGGTCCAGATGCGGCCTTCGACCGTGATCACATCGTCCTGACGGCCGACGACGGTTCCGTCGCCCTCGACGAAACTGCCGAGCGGGGCGCCGGCCAGGAAATCGCACAGGAGGCGGACAGTCACCCACCAGGTGTCCTCGTCCTTCTCGACCGCGCCGCCCCACGCCATGTCGGCGAAGGTCATAAGCATGCCGCCGTGGGCGTTGAGCATGCCGTTGGTGTGGTACTCCTCGACCCGGAAAGCGCGGGTCAGGTGGCCGTTCTCGCGCTTCTCGAAGAGCGGGCCGATCTGGCGGCCAAACCCGCGGTGCCAGGCAAGCTGCTCGTAGCCGGGGGGAAGCTCGGTGGTCTGGTATCGGTTGAAATCGTCGGTCATGGCAGGCGGGATAGACCCGGGAGCGGGGCGACTGCAAGGGATGCCTTGAATTTGCCATCGGAGACCGGAAAGCATTGTTTCCATGCTTCGCACACTGTTCGCTGCCGCCCTCGCCGCCAGCCTGCTGGCGCCTCCCGCCCTGGCGCAAGGCCGGGCCCGCGACAATGCCGTCGTCTCAGCCTCGGTGATGAGCGCGCGCGAGCCGCTGGATGCCTGCGGCGGGCGCGAGTTGCTGGACGCGGTGGTGCCGGACGGGCCCTTCCTTGAGGCCTGCAAGTTCCACGATGCCTGCTACCGCTCCGGCCTTCTCGACCAGGGCGTGTGCGACGCCGACTTCCTCAGCGATATGCGCGAGGCCTGCGACAGCAACTGGCCCAAGGCGAGCGCGGCCGGCAAGCATGCCGCCTGCGAAGTGGCGGCCTACACCTATTACCGCGCGGTCAACTCCCGGTTCGGTTCAATGCTCTATCCGCGCGGCGTGACCGAGGGCCAGTTCGGCAAGGTGAGCCAGACGGTGAGCGCCGGTCTCAACGGCACGCGGCATCTTCAAGCCTGCGCCGAGGCGCGCAATGCCTCGAACCGGAAGCTGCGCTTCTTCCTGACGCTGCATGATGCGCAGGGCAAATGGATCGCGACGGCGCCGGGCGTCTCGTCGCTGTCGCTCCAGCCGGGGGAAGTGAAGACGCTTTGCGCCGGCACATCGGTGTCGTGGTTCCGCAACGCGGCGAATATCGGCGAGGCCTATGCGCTGACCCTGAAGGTAGATGATCCCTCGACGATCAATCCGTTCGGCGATCTGT
This sequence comes from Hyphomonas sp., assembly GCA_041744615.1. Taxonomy (GTDB): domain Bacteria; phylum Pseudomonadota; class Alphaproteobacteria; order Caulobacterales; family Hyphomonadaceae; genus Hyphomonas. The sequence goes on from JBGTKN010000111.1 coordinate 2,968, forward strand.
TGGATGTCGACCGGCTGGACTGCGAGACGGCCAGCGGGAAATGCGTGCGCCGGGGCCTTTGAGGGCGCGCGTTTGGCTGGGCGTTCTGTTTGCATTTGTCTGGGAAGTTTCCAGAGAAATCATCCCCGGAGTATAACTCCGTGCACGGAGATGTAGCGTTCGGAATGAGGAAGAATTTCATAACCCGTTGACAGGGATTGAGTTTATTCTTCCGGAGGGGCGGTTCTTGCAGGCACAAGTCCGGCGCCTGCGCTTGTGAAAGCTGCTTCAGCGCGGTGCGCGCAGGTCTTGTTCGATGCCGATTTGCTCGGGTTCGCTTCTCATTTTTTCTCACGCGGTATCGATTTATTATCACCCATTATCGCGGCGCGTGCGTTCCAAGCGGCGCAGGACAAGCCACCAGAGAGCGGCCCAGGCGGCGCCGAGGCACCATCCGGCGAGAACGTCGCTGGGCCAGTGGACGCCGAGATAGACCCGGCTGATGCCGACCAGGATCGTCAGCAGGAGGGCGCCGGAGAGGATCAGGGTCTTGAGGCGCCGGTCCGGCTGGGCCCGGGCCATAAGGGCGCCGAGGGTGAGGAAGGCGATGGCGGCCTGGGTGGCATGGCCGCTCGGGAAGCTGGAACTGGTCGCATGGGTGAGGTGGTCGACGAGATCGGGGCGGGCGCGGTCGAACAGGAGCTTCAGCAGGTTGCTGAGGAGCGCGCCGGAGCCGACGGCGACGAGGATGATCAGCGCTGTGGCGTAGTCCTTGAGGACAGACCGGTAGATCGCGGCCCCGGCGGTCAGCAGGGTGAGGACGGTGAAACCGCCGAGGGCTGTGAGGTCGGTCATTGCGTATTGGAGCCAAAGCGGACCGATGGGGGTCGAGGGATCGCCGGGCACGCGCAGGGCCATCAGGATCGCGCCGTCAATGGCGTGCGGCGGCTCGTCTCCCACCAGTTCGGCGAGCGCGAGGAAACCGAGCAGTCCGAGCGCCAGCACGCCGAGCACGGCGATGGGGCCGACTTCGCGGAGCGAGGCGCGGGGCAGCCAGGCGGGCCGCTTCATGCGAGACCGGCCTGCTTCAGCGCGGCAGCCTGACGCGCGGCGACGGTGTCGATGGAGAAGCCTTCGAGGCTTTGTTCGAAGAGTTCGTGGAAGTTCAGTTCCGCGCCGAGGCGCAGATAGGCGGCGCCGAGGCCGATGGCGGCGCGGTCCATGAAGACGAATTCGCGGGGGATCTTTACGGGCCCCTTTTCTTTCAGGAGCTGGCGGACGCGGAAGGCTTCCTTGCGGCCGTACTCACCGGGTTTGATGCCGTCGGCGACGGAGCGAACGCGGTCGTCGATGATCGGGCCGTAAATGAAGCGGGCCCAGACGTTCAGGACTTCGACGAGTTCGCGCGACAGGTTCTCGAAGCCCCAGGTCTCGTAGGCGGCATAAGCGGCGTCGAAATCATCGGTCAGCATGGCGCGGTAGAGATCGACGACGCCGCCGACGAATTTCGGCGGGAAGATGCGGACGCATCCGAAGTCGAGCAGGTTGATGCCGGTGCCGCCGCCGGTGACCTGGTAGTTTCCGAGGTGGGGATCGCCGTGGATGACGGCGTAGGAGTTCATCGGCGCCCACCAGGTCCAGAACAGCATTTCGGCGATGTGGTTGCGCGTCTCCTGCGGGGCGGACTCGAAGCTGCTCAGTTTTTCACCCGACAGCCAGGTCATGGTAAGGAGGCGTTCGGCGGAGAGATCGGGGACGAGCTGCGGCACGGTGACGAAGGACTTGTCGGCCAGCATGGCGCCGTAGAGGGCCATGTGTCTGGCCTCGCGGGCATAGTCGAGTTCCTCGCGCAGGCGGTCGGTGATTTCCTCGACCATCGCGTCGGCGTCGATCGAGCCGTCCATGCGCTTGAAGACGCCGAGGAGCGTGCGCAGCTGGCCGACATCGGATTCGACCGCGCTGGACATATCCGGGTATTGCAGCTTGCAGGCAACCTCGCGGCCGTCGTGGAGGGTGGCGCGGTGAACCTGGCCGAGCGAGGCGGCGTGGGCGGCTTCGTGGGTGAAGGTTGCGAACTTCGCTTCCCACCCTGGCCCGAGTTCGGCGCGCATGCGGCGCTTGACAAAGGGCCAGCCCATGGCGGGAGCCTCGGCCTGCAGCTGGCTGAGTTCGGCGGCATATTCCGGCGGCAGGAAATCCGGAATGGTCGAGACCAGCTGCGCGATCTTCATCAACGGGCCCTTGGACTTGCCTAGGGCGGCGGCGAGGGCCTTGGCGGTGCGCTGGTCGCCTTCGTCTCCGCCGAACAGGGAATGGGCCGCGAAGGCGAAGCCCGCGCCGGAGAGGTTGGCGCCAACCTTTGCGGTGCGCGCGAGGCGGCCGGTGAGACGGTTGCGTTCGGGATCAGCAGGCCGGGAGGGCGGTTCGGTCATGCAGCGGATATAGAGGGGGGGGGCGGCTTGCACAGGCTGCGGCGGTGCACCGCGTGACTCTACTGCGGGCTTGGCGTATAGCGCCGCGAGTTTGCCACATTTACCGAGGCCCGCCCTGCTCCATCGCCGCGTCCGCACTTGCCGGACCCAACCGCGTCAACGCAGCCCCCTCAAGCGCACCCCGCCCGGAAAGCTACCATGTCCTATAAGACCCTGATCACCGAGATCGATACCGAGGACGGTTTTGCGATCATCCAGATGAACCGCCCGGAGAGCCTCAACGCGCTCTGCGAGGAGATGATGTCGGAGCTTTCGGCGGCGTTCGACCGGTTCGAGGCGGATGACAATGTGCATTGCATGATCCTGACCGGCTCCAAGAAGGCCTTTTCCGGCGGGGCGGATGTCAAGGAAATCCAGAACAAGACCTTCCCGCAGTCCTATTATGAGGACTTCATCACCCGGAACTGGGAACGCGCGGCGCGTACCCGCAAGCCGCTAATCGCGGCGGTGGGTGGATACGCCATCGGCGGCGGCTGCGAGCTGGCAATGATGTGCGACATCATCCTGGCGGCGGACAATGCCCGGTTCGGGCAGCCGGAGATCCGCCTCGGCGTGATGCCGGGCGCGGGCGGGACGCAGCGGATGGCCCGCGCCATCGGCAAATCCAAGACGATGGAACTGTGCCTGACGGGCCGGATGATGGAGGCCGTGGAGGCCGAGCGTTGCGGGTTGATCAGCCGGATCGTGCCGGCCGACGACCTGATGGACGAGGCCAGGGACCTGGCGCGGACGATTGCGCTGATGCCACGGGCCGCCGCGATGATGACCAAGGAGGCCATCAATGCAGCCTTTGAGACCCCGCTGGCACAAGGCATCCAGTTCGAGCGGCGCCTGTTCCACTCGCTTTTTGCTACCGATGACCAGAAAGAAGGCATGCGCGCCTATGTCGAAAAGCGCACAGCCCACTTCAAGGACCGCTGAAAGGCCGCCCGGGACGCTGCTTTTCCGGTCTGAGTCTGGTTGACGTGCACCCGGCCTTTATGTATCTCCCCGCCTTCTGCCTGACGGGAGACTTTCCCGGGGCTCCAGGAGTTAACGATGGCGAATACGAAATCTGCCAAGAAAATGGTGCGCAAGATCGAAGCGCGCACCGAGGTCAACAAAGCCCGCCGCTCCCGCGTGCGCACCTATGTCCGCAAGGTCGAAGAAGCGATCGCTTCGGGCGACAAATCGGCCGCGGCCGACGCCCTGAAAGCCTCCCAGCCGGAGATCATGCGGTCGGTGACCAAAGGCATCACCCACAAGAACACGGCCTCGCGCAAGGTTTCGCGCCTGTCGGCCCGCGTCAAGGCGATGGCCTGACGCCAGTCTGAGGCGCCTCCGGCGACCTGAAAACAAAGCCCGCCAGATGATCCTGGCGGGCTTTGTTTTTGGCCCTGATCCATGGTATCTATTCTTGTCTTCCGATACGTTCGGGAGCTTTCCGGCTGCAACCTCTGCGGTCCCGTTCTGGCGACTATTTTAGACACTGTTGCCCGGTTGCAAAAACGGCGGTCAAAAGCGAATATTCCACAGCCCTTTATGGATGTTCCCTGTTGACAGAACTTCTGCGAACAAACGTCAGCAAACGCTCACAAAAAAAATGTTGAACAGTGCAAGCGCATGAATTTTATGTGCATTTTCGGCACGCTCTACAAGTCAACAAGAGAACTGATACGTTCGCAAAAAAGAGGGACTTGTAATGAATTTCTGTGCCGATTAGTTTCAGGCCTGCCAGCTAATATCGTCCCGGTAAAGAGTATTTTTTGAGTATCAGGCGGGGGCCTGCCGGGCGCGTCGAGTGCGAGTTGGAAAGAGCGATCAAAACTAGAAACGGGGTCGGTGATGGACCGAAAAAGATTGTTTGTCTCTCGCGTAAACAAGGGAACACAGGATCAGCAGGGCGGCGACGCCACAGGTTTGCGCGTCTGGGAAGATGTGCTGGCCGTGCTGGAGTCCCGTCTACCGCGCGAAGAGTTTGACCGCTGGATTGCGGAACTGCGCCTTGTCGCAGAGCTCGAGGGCGAGATGCTGCTCGCAGCGAAGGACCCGGTCGGTCTGGACCGCGTCAGCGCACAGTACAAGCGCGAGATCGAACGGCTGTGGACGGGTATGGACCCGCTCGGCCGCACGATCAAATTGATCTGTTGGCGGACGGCCTTGCCGGAACTGCGTGAGCTGATTGGCGACCCGTGGGCCGTCGAAGACGAGGGCGACGAGGCCGCAACCGCCGAAAGCGATCCTGCAGCGTCCACTGGCGGTCCGGCCATGACCTTCGAGAATCTCGTTATTGGCCCGTCGAACAAGACGGCCGCTGAAGTGGCGAAACGGATTGCCGCCGGCCTGCCGACCGGCACGCCGATCACACTGATCTACGGCCCGCAGGGCACCGGCAAGACGCATATCGTGATGTCGCTGAAAGCCGATATGGCCAAGCGCGATCCGAAGCGGAAGGTGGTCTACCTGACGGCGGAGGAATTCATGTCGGCCTATCTGGACGGTGTGAAGGCGCGCGACACCAGCGGGTTGAAGCGGCGGCTGCGCAAGGCGGCGATCCTGATCGTCGATGACCTGCACCGGATCGCCGGCAAGCCCGGCACCGAGAACGAGCTTTATCAGAACATCCGCGAAGTCACAGGCAACGGTGGACAGGTGGTTCTGGTCGGCGATGCGGCGCCCGGCGAGACGGTCGGCTTCGGCAAACGGCTGGTCGGCGAACTCAAGGGCGCCACCGCCGTCGAGATCGGCCTACCCGACGCGGCCATGCGCCGCGAGATACTCATCCGGCTTGCCAACTTCATTGCGGCGAGCCATCCGGAATTCCTGCTTGGGGACGACATGATTCAGAAACTGAATTCCGGCATCCGCGGCCCCGGGCGTGAGCTGACCGGCGCTGTGTGGAGCCTCTACACCGACGCCAATTTCGGCGAGGAAACACCGACCATGGACATGTTGGAGCGGGTCATCCGCCGCCATTCGGGCGAGCAGCGCGAACCGACGATCGACGTGATCAAGAAGGCGACGCTGAAGATCTTCCCGATCGCCCGGGCCGACCTTGAAGGTCCGAGCAAGATGCAGGCCTTCGTGTATCCGCGTCAGGTGGCGATGTATCTCTGCCGGACGATGACGCGAAAGTCGTTCCCGCAGATCGGCCGCGCCTTCGGCAAGAGAGACCACACGACAGTCTTGTACGCGTTTCGCCGTATCGAGAAGGCCTTGCCGGACGATCCGCGCATGGCGGACGACATCGCGCGGGTCGAAGCGGTGATACTCGATCTGCTCGACGCCGGTCAAACCTGAGGCATCTCGCCCGGACTGACGGCCTGGCCGCTTGGCTTTTTGCGGAACTTGGTTAAGGGTCTCCAGCCCGCTGCCGGACAGGGGCGGGCTGATTCCCGGCTAAACCGGGATCAGGCATTCGCGGACACAGAAACTAGAGGATTGGCGGACGCTGCCTGGCAGCTCCCGTGATGGACGGACCCGAAGATGAAGCTGACGATTGAACGTGGTGACCTGCTCAACGCGCTGAGCCATGTGCAGAATATTGTCGAGCGCCGCACGACGATTCCCATCCTGTCCAACGTCCTGCTGCAGGCGACAAAGGGCGAGCTGCGCCTGACCGCCACCGACCTTGATATCGAAGCGGTCGACGCGGCAGCCGCGAAAGTCTCGAAGGACGGTGCGGTGACCGCGCCGGCAGGGACACTGTTCGATGTCGTGCGTAAACTGCCTTCGGGCGCCGAAGTGCTGCTGGAACTCAATCCCGAAACCCAGCGCTTGTCGATCACAGCCGGACGTTCACAGTTCGAACTGCCTACCCTGCCGGCCGCCGACTTCCAGACAATGGCCTCGGATGAGGGCAGCGTGCAGTTCAGCCTCGCGGCCAAGGACCTTGCCCGGCTGATCGACAAGACGCGCTTTGCGATCTCGACCGAAGAGACGCGCTATTATCTCAACGGCATCTACCTGCACGCTGCAAAGAATGATGCGGGCAAGCCGGTGCTGCGCTCGGT
>JBGTKN010000112.1:0-5604 GCA_041744615.1 Hyphomonas sp.
CTGCGCCGCCTGCACCAGCGCTGCCGCGCTCGGCGGACGGAGCGTGCCGGGCGTCAGGGCTGCGCCGGATTTGCATTCGAGCTTCGCGAGCGCAGCGCGCTCCTGCTCGGCCGTATCGGCAGTCACGGGGTCCTTGAATACAGGGGGAGCATCGCATTTGCGCTTACCGAACATAGACGCGTCTCACTCAAAATTTGTGAGACACTACCGCCTCGGAGGGCGGGCACAATGGGCTGTATGCTTTGGATTAAACCGAAAAACTGGTCCCGCAGCCGCAGCCCGATGTGGCGTTGGGGTTGCGGATCTTGAAGGCGGCGCCGATCAGCTCATTGGCAAAGTCGATTTCTGAACCTTTGAGGAATTCGAGGCTCATCTCGTCTATCAGCACCCGCGCCCCGTCCCGTTCGACAACCAGGTCGTCTGCATTGGCCTCGGGGGCAAAATCAAACTTGTAGGAAAAGCCCGAACAGCCCCCACCTTCGACGGACACGCGCAGGAAGACTGCGCCGTCCTGTTTGGCGAGAATCGCATTAATCCGCTTCGCAGCTGAGGCTGTCAGGGTCACATCCGGTGTAGAAACGTCGGTCATGGGCTGAACATAAGGACTAAAACGGCCATGGAAAAGAGAGCCTTGTTCGCAACCCGTCACGAAGACAGCCGCGGACGCTTCTTCGAAGAGGCGCCTTCTGCGACCCGCACGCCGTTCCAGCGCGACCGGGACCGGATCATCCATGCCACCGCTTTTCGCCGCCTGAAGCAGAAAACACAGGTTTTCGTGGCCCATGAGGGCGATCATTTCCGCACAAGGCTGACCCATACGCTGGAAGTCGCCCAGATCGCCCGCACGATTGCCCGCACGCTGGGCCTTGACGAAGACCTCGCCGAAACCCTCGCCCTCTGCCACGATCTCGGCCATCCGCCTTTCGGCCATGCCGGCGAGGACCAGCTGGACGCCTGCATGCAACCCTTTGACGGATTCGACCATAACGCCCAGTCCCTGCGGATCGTCACGCGGCTCGAGCGGCGCTATCCGCAGTTCGACGGGCTCAATCTCAGCTGGGAGACCCTCGAAGGTCTTGTGAAACACAACGGCCCCCTGACCGGACCGGATACGACCCTGAACGACCTGCCGGCAGCGTTTCGCGACTTTCCCCATCTGATCGACCTCGAGATCGACCAGTTTGCCGGTCCCGAAGCGCAGGTGGCCGCCCTGTCGGACGATATCGCCTATAATAACCACGACATCGATGACGGCATTGCCGCCGGCCTATTCACGGTCGAGGATCTGATGGACCTGCCGGTGGTCGGTGACGCATTCCGGGGCGTGCGAATCGAGTTTCCCGACATCGATGACCGGAGGGTCACCTACGAAGCCGTGCGGCGGCTGATCGGTCTGTGGATCAACGATCTTGTGGACGAGACCCGCGCCCGGGTTAAGCGCGAGAAGCCGAAATCGGCGGCGGATGTGCGCGCCATGGATACGCCGCTGATTGCCTTCTCCGAAGGGCTGAATGCGCCGCAACGCGCCCTGCGCACCTTCCTGCACGCTCGAATGTACAAGCATTACCGGGTCAACCGGATGCGGTCGAAGGCCAAGCGGGTGCTCGCTGACCTGTTCGAGGTGTTCCTCACCGAGCCCCAGACCCTCCCGCCGCCTTGGGGCGGTCTGGCAGACCCGGCCCCGGACGCGCTGCGAGCGCGGATCGTGTGCGACTACATCGCCGGAATGACCGATACATTCGCCCTCGAGGAACATCGCCGCTTGTTTGATTCGCGCAGTCTCGCCTGAGCTCGAAAGCTGAGCAAAGACAGCGCCGGCGGGTGTCTTCAAGGCTCATTAAGGAAACGGGCCTAGTTGTTAACTGCAGGAATTTGTTCAGGAGCGACCAATGGGCCGAGAAAGCTCACAGGGCCACGAGTATTCCCCGTTTGACGACGATTACCGTGGCTATGACGCGCGCGAGGAAGAGACCGCGCGCGGGCCGCTGATTCTGACGCTTGTCATCGGCGTGCTGCTGATATTCGGTGCGGTCGTGTGGAACACCTACCGGCAGGGCGTGCGTCCCGAAGGGGAAGGGCTGCCGCGTGTGCTCGCCGAAGAAGCTCCGATCAAGAACGTGCCTGAAGTCGCTGGTGGCGCCGCCATTCCGAACACCGATATCCGGTTCTTTGATGGTATGGATGCCTCTCGCCGTGACCCGGTCGCCGATCTGACCGCGCCGGCCCCGATGCTGGAATTGTCCGGCGCCGGGACGGTCAGCGACGGCGAGCCAGCCAACCTTCGCCGCGGACCGGTGGAGCCTGTCACCGATCTGACCGGCACGCCTGCGCCCCCGCAGGATACTCTTTCAGCCGAAGTACCTGCCACGACGGCAATCCCCGCGCCGGTTGAGCCTCAGGGCCCCCGCGTACGTTTCGCGTTTGCGCCGGAGGGCGATTTCCTGGTCCAGATCGCCGCGCTCCGTTCAGAAGAAGCCGCCGAATCTGCCTGGAAACGGGTGACCGCGTCCTCGCCGGAACTTTACTACGGAGCGACGAAAATCATCCAGCGCGCCGACCTCGGTTCGGAGGGTGTGTTTTACCGGTTGCGCGTCGGCGCCTTTGCCGACAGATCGGGGGCTTCGGCCTTCTGTGACGCGATCAAGGAAGCCGGTGCCAACTGCATCGTGGTGAACGGATAGTGGTCAAAGCCTGCATTCTCAGCGTATCCGGCCCGGTCCTAACCCCGGGCGAGGCGGCCCTGTTCCGGGCTGAAAATCCCTGGGGTGTGATCCTCATGGGTCGCTCCTGTGCGAACCGGATGCAGGTGCGCAGGCTAGTGGCGGACATCTGGGATGCGACGGGCCGTGAGACGCTGATCTTCATCGATCAGGAAGGCGGCCGGGTGGCACGCCTGAAGGCGCCAGAATGGCCGCTATTCCCGCGCGGGGCCGATTATGCGGCGATCTACGCCCGCGATCCAGAACTTGGCCGAGAGGCCACATGGCTCGGACACCGCCTGATTGCGGCGGAACTGGCGAGCCTCTCGATTCATGCAGATTGCGCTCCGGTGGTCGACCTGCCGGTCCCCGGCGCCCATGACATTATCGGCGACCGCGCCTTCGGCACTGATCCGGTCGGCATCGCCGATCTGGCTGCTGCAGCCCTGGCTGGCCTCGCGGCCGGAGGCGTGGCGGGCGTAATCAAACACATTCCCGGCCATGGCCGCGCTTTCGCCGACAGCCATTACGAACTGCCGCGTGTCACCGCGGGCGACAACGAACTCGCAAAGGACTTCGACGCCTTCGCCCGTGTCGCCCATGCGCCGATGGCGATGACGGCGCACATTTCCTATGACGCCTATGATACCGGCAAGGCGGCGACGGTGTCGCGGATCATGATTCAGGACGTCATTCGCGGCCGAATCGGGTTTGATGGCCTGCTGATGACGGATGATCTGGGGATGAAGGCGTTAGGGGGCACCTTGACCGAGCGCGCGGACGCTTCAATTGCTGCGGGCTGCGATATGCTCCTCCATTGCTCGGGCTTCCTGAAGGACGCGGGCGAGATTCTCGCCGAAATGACGGAAGTGGCTGTGGCCGCGCCGAACCTCTCTGGCAAGGCCGAGGACCGTGCAGACACTGCCGATGCCATCGCGCGGCGATTGGAGGCGTTCGAGGCCGCCAAGGGATGGCGCCGCTTCCATGAACTTTTCCCGCAGACGGGAGCGATGGCATGAGCGGCGAGGCGATCACCATCGACGCCCTGTCGGCCGATGTGGCCGATGCGGACGGCGTGAACCTCTTCTCCGTCGATGTTCCGGGCTATGAAGGCCCCCTGCATCTGCTGCTTGAGTTGGCGCGGCGACAGAAGGTCAACCTGCTGCGGATTTCCATGCTGCAGCTGGCCGAACAATACATGGGATTCATCGAGGACGCGCGCACCAAGCGGATCGATCTGGCAGCGGACTATTTGCTGATGGCCTCCTGGCTTGCGTTCATGAAGTCACGCCTGCTTCTGCCGAAGCCGGAAGCGCTCGGCGACGATGAACCGACAGGTGAAGAAATGGCGGCGCGGCTCGCCTTCCGCCTGAAACGTCTCGACGCGATGCGCGCGGCTGTGCGCGAGCTGGAATCTGGTCCGGTACTGAACAATGTCGTCTTCCTGCGCGGAGCCCCGGTGCAGCCGAAGGTCGTGAAACTTACCGAATTCACGGCGACGCTGTACGATCTCACCGCGGCCTTTGGTACGATCCGTGAGCGGAAGGAAAAGGAAGCGCCGCACCGGATCGAAAAGCAACCCGTCTACGCGCTCGAGCAGGCCCGAAACACACTTCGCGGACTACGCACGCAGCTCGAGAACTGGTCGAGCCTCGACGATATACGCACCGCACTTTGCGAGACCACGCCGGAACTGCCTGGTCGCTCGGTAACCGCCAGCGTGTTTTCCGCTGCGCTCGAATTGACCCGCGACGGCGAGGTCGATATCCGGCAGGCCGCGCACTTCGCACCCATCTTCCTTCGCAACGCCGTCCGTACCGGGGAGGGCCTCGATGCAACCGCTTGAGAAGTTCCAGATGACCCATGACATGGCCCAAGACCGCCGGGATGCGCTCGTTCAGCTGTCGGACGCACAGGCCCGTGCGGAGGCTGATCTGCTGGGCGGGCGCGACGCGTTGCTCGCCGAAGGTGTGCGCCGGGCCGAAGCTGTCCTGTTTGCCGCCGGCGAACCCCTGTCTGCGGAACAGATTTCCGAGATATTGCCACAGGGTATTGAGGCGGGCGAAGTGCTGATGGCGCTTCGCGCAGTCTATTCCAAGCGCGGCGTGAACCTCGTTGAAGTCGCCGGCAAATGGCGCTTCCAGACGGCGCAGGAACTTTCGTACCTCTTCGTCGAAGAGCGCCAGGTGCAGAAGAAGCTCGGCCAGGCTTCGCTCGAAACCCTCGCCATCATCGCCTATGGCCAGCCTGTGACGCGCGCCGAGATCGAAGCTGTGCGCGGCGTGGCAGTAGCGAAATCGGTAATCGACACGCTGCTGGAAACCGGCTGGGTGCGCCTGCGTGGCCGCCGCAAGACGCCCGGCCTGCCGATCACTTATGGCACCACCGACAAGTTCCTCGAACATTTTGGCCTCGAAAGCCTCGACACTCTGCCCGGCAAGGCAGACCTCGAAGCCGAAGGCCTGCTGACCGACGTGATCCCTTCCGGCTTCCAGATGCCGGATGAAGAGGCCCTCTCGGAAGAGCACACGCTTATCGATGAGCTTGGCAATATCGAAGATGTCGAAGCCTTTGTGACCGACTTCATGGGCGATGAGGCGATTGCTCCGCCTGCAGAGCAAGTGGATGCTGCCGCTGAAGCGGAAGACGTTGAGGACGAAGGCGGCCTCAGCGTCCTCGCCTACACCCGCGCGCCAAAACCGGAAGCCGACCCCGAAGCCTTCGACCGCGAAGCGATCCAGGCCGCCGTGCGCAAGCTGCGCGGCGAATCCCGCATGCCGCAACAACCGATGCACACCTGGCGGGACGACGAGTAGAGGGTGTCGTATACTCTCTACCTTCAACTCTTGCTTGAGGCCCTTCACCTCCCACGCCAATTGCGTGGGAGGTGAAGGGCCTCAAGCGA
>JBGTKN010000113.1:0-2177 GCA_041744615.1 Hyphomonas sp.
ATCGACGCCCGCCTCGATCGCCGCGAACACATTGGCGAGGCCCGCCCCGCGCGTATCGTGGAAATGCATCCTCAGGCTCACGTCCGGCGCTTCCATCCGTACACGCTCGATCCGTTGACGCACGCCCCACGGCGTCGCCGCCCCGATCGTGTCACCCAGCGCCAGTTCCGCCACGCCCGTCCGCTGCGCCTGAGCGGCCAGATTGCCGACCACGCCGATATCCACGTCCCCGTCATACGGATCACCGAACGCCACCGAGATCGTCGCCGACAGCGGCAGGCCTGCCTCGTGCACCAGCGGCGCGCATTTCGCCAGCATGTCGGCGCTCTCTTGCGGGCTCATCCCCTGGTTGCGTCGCCCAAAGCCCTCGCCCGCAACAAGGACGAAATTGATCTCGTCCGCCTTCGCCTCAATCGCCCGGCGCACGCCCGTCTCGTTGAGCGCAAGCGCAATATGCTTCGCCCCGCCTCGCGTCAGCCCCGCAAACACCGCCAGCGAATCGGCCATCTTCGGTACCGCCTTGGGCGACACGAAGCTGCCGGACTCCATCCGGGTCACGCCGGCCGCCTCAAGCCGCCCGATGAACTCCAGCCTCTGCGCGACGCTCAGATTGGCCGGATCATTCTGCAGCCCGTCGCGAGGCCCGACCTCGACAATATTAATCATCCGCATGCTGATTATTTTCCAATAAAGGCCGGCGCACGCCGCTCTACAAAGCTCGCCACGCCTTCCTTGAAATCATGCGTCGCGAAACTTCGCTCCATCTCCGCATCCGCCACAACGAGGGACTCGCCATAGGTCTGGAAATAGCTCTCGCGAATCTGCCGTTTCATGATCGCCACAGAGCGCGGCGAGACCTGTGTGGCGAGATGCTGCGCCACCTCGCCGACATGCGCCATCAGCGACTCGCCCGGCAGCGCGCGGTTGACGAGACCAAGCCGCTCCGCTTCCGCGCCGTCAAACTTGCGCGCAGTGAAGAGCAGGTCGAGCGCGTTCGCCTCGCCGACAAGGCGCGGCAATTGCCAGGCGATGCCATGCTCGGCAATCAGCCCGCGCTGCGAAAACGCCGTCGTGAACTTCGCCTCGGCCGCTGCATAGCGCAGGTCTGCAAACAGCGTCAGGATCAGGCCAATGCCCGCACACGGACCATTGATCGCCGCGATGATCGGCTTCGGGCAGGCGAACATATGGCCGAACCGTCCTGGGAAAGTCCGCTCCAGCGGCGAGACCGCTTCGGGCTTGAGGTCCGGAATCTTCGCCTGATAGTCCTCCCCGCCGCTCGCCTGAATCGACTGCAATCCGTTCATGTCGGCGCCTGCGCAGAAGCCGCGCCCTGCGCCGGTGATCACGATACAACGTACCGCCTCGTCCGCCCCGCCGGCCCGGATCGCAGTCTCCACCTCGGTCTGCATGATGCCGGTCCAGGCATTCAGCCGCTCTGGCCGGTTCAGCGTGATCGTCAGCACGCCCTGGCTGAAGCTCGTGAGAATTTCCCTGTAGGCGGCCATGCGACACTCCCTGATTGTCTATCGCCGGAGTGTAGCCCCGATTGGCGCCGGATGTCAGCCTGGCTGCGCGTGCGCTTGACTCGGCCCCGCGCGCGCTTCTACGCCTCGGGCCATGACCGAGTATGCCCCTCCTCTCTCCGGCCGCGACCAGGACGAAACGCGCGAGTTGCGCCCGAAATTCGGCGCCGACGGCCTCGTCGCCGCCATCGCTCAGGATGCCGATACCGGCGAGGTGCTGATGCTTGCCTGGATGAACGCCGAGGCGCTCCGCCTGACGCTGGAGACGAGGCGCGCCATCTACTGGTCCCGCTCCAGGGGCGAGATCTGGGTGAAGGGTGAGTCCTCCGGCCATATACAGGAAGTCGTCGAGGTCCGCGTCGATTGCGACCAGGATGCGGTGCTCCTGAAAGTGCGCCAGACCGGCGGCGCCTGCCACACGGGCCGGGAAAGCTGCTTTTACCGGATGGCTGACGCCTCCGGCCTCACGCTGGTGGGCGAGGGCGAAGCAGACTAGACTTTCCGGCAAATCACTCCCGGAAGGAAACTCCATGCGCCTCGCCCATCTCCTCGCCGCCACGTCCAGCGCGGCCCTGCTCGCGGCCTGTTCCCCTGCTGCCGAAACACCGGCCTCTGATTCACCGGTCGAAGAAACGGCTGGAATGGCACAAG
>JBGTKN010000114.1:0-4656 GCA_041744615.1 Hyphomonas sp.
GCCGCTTCGGCAGTGGTGATCACCGGCGCCGGTGTCGGCGGCTATCTCTACCTGCGCGGCAAGCAGCCTGTCACGCCGACCCTGTCGGGCCCGGTCAATACCTATGTTGACCCGATGACCGGCGTCGCCGCCGCTACGACCACCGCCGCCGTCACCGCACCGCAGCCCGACGCCGAGCAGATGCTGTTCGAGGACGACACCGCGCTGGTCACCGATACGCTGTTTGGCGCAGCCGAGACGGACGTTTCCGAACCGGACACGAGCGATATTCTCGCCGTGGCCGAGGCGGCCGCTGCCAAGACCCAGACCGACATCGAAGACCCCGCGCCGGTGCTCGCCTCGGTGCAACCGGTTACACCTGCGCTCAAGCCGGTGACGAAAATCGCGCCGAAGCCCGCGCCCATGCCTCCCGTCGCCCTGACGCCGGAACAAGCCGCCATCCGCTCGATCGTCACGGCGGCAGAGGCCATCGAGGCGAGCAGCCCGCCGTCTCTCAAACCTTCCCAACTCGCGCTGGAGCCTCAGAACGTCCGGGAGCCGGTGCAGATTGCCATTCGCAGCGACGCGACCTTTCCGCCAATCCCGTCCGTCGTGACCGTGGAAGCCGAAGCGAACGCCGGCAACGCCGTCGCGCAGTATCAGTACGCGCAGGTGAAGCTCTCCGAAGGCGATCTCGAAACCGCCGCCGCCTTTCTGCGCCGCGCCTCGCAGAAAGGCGTCGCACCCGCCCAGTATGAACTCGGTAAACTCTACGAGCGCGGCCAGGGCGTCGACAAGGACATGATCGAGGCCCGCACCCTCATCCAGAAAGCGGCCGAAGCCGGTCACGTCAACGCGATGTATGACTACGCCTTGTTCCTCGCCGAAGGCGAAGGCGGCGCGAAGTCGGAATCCGAGGCCGTGATATGGTTCAACGAAGCCGCCGAACTCGGCCTGGTCGATGCGCAGTACAATCTCGGTGTCGTCCACGCCGAAGGCATTGGCACGCCGAAGGATCTCGCCAAGGCGCTGTTCTGGTTCGAGGTCGCCGCCACGGCGGGCGACACCGGCGCGGCCGAGGAAGTCAAGAACCTGCGTAGCCGCGTACCGATGTCGGACTCGCTGGACGCAACCGACAAGGCGGCGAAATGGAAAGCCGCCACACCGGTCGCCCTCGCCAACGGCCGCTTCGGCGCCCAGCGCTGGAACACCGGCAATCCGCTCCAGGTGCAAGCGGTGCAGACCGCGCTCGGCCGCCTCGGCTTTGGCGCCGGCACGCCCGATGGCGTGATCGGTCCGCGAACGGCTGATGCGATCAGCGACTATCAGGCCATGGAAGGCCTCGAGGTCACCGGCACGATCACGCCGGAACTGGTCGAGCACCTAAACGCCCGCGCCGGCGGCACGCGGCGCAGCTGAAACTCCGGCCGGAGCGTCAGTCCGGCTTTAACGTCAGGTCGATGCGGCGCACTTCCCGCACCGTGCCGTTCTCAAGCACGCCTTCGATCAGTTCCGAATTGACGAGTGCCAGCATGCGCCCGCCAGTGAAGATCGGCCGGGCATTGCCGTACCAGTCCACGCACGACACTTCGCATTCATAGCCCGTGGGGATTTCCGCAGAGGGATCACGGCGGGTGGCGATCAGATCGCCGGCCTTGGTCAGTTTGCCGGCAGCGTCAGTTTGGAGATAGCTGAGGTCTGAGGAGTCCGACCACCACCACCATCGCTCGGACTCCTCCGACCGTGTGACAGTCGGAAGGCCGATCAGTCCCCGGCCATCTGCGGCGATACTGCTGTTGAAGGCATGGCTACGATTCTCGCTCTCGTAGCGGTTCTCCATCACGAAGGTGCTGGCTACATCCGGCGTCTCCTTGCGCAGGTCGATCAGCGAGACGCTGAGGCCTTTCGCGTCGCGGTAACCGGTCAGCGCCATGTAGGGTCCGGCGCGTTCGGCGCGGATCACGCCGTGCGGTACGCTTACGGTTACCGGCCAGGACGGGTCGGCGACCGGCACGATGATGGCGCGGCCATCTTCGCGCGGCTCTTCGCCTTCGTCCGGTGCCCAGCTGCCCCAACCGTCCCGCGCGCCGTAGACCAGATGCGATTCGGTGAAGCGGGCCTCATAGTCCGACGTACCCGGCGATGGCAGCGGCACGTAGCGTCCGCCGGGCGCATCGCTCAACGTCGCCGACAGCGCGCTGAGCGGCGTATCGAAAAAAGTCAGGGTGGCAGGATCGTTATAGCTCTTGCCGCATCCGGCCGCGTTCCAGTCGACGACCGCGCGGAACGTGCCCGCGTCCATGTCCATCGAGAACTGGTTCTGTGGCTCTCCGCGCACACTGAGCACCGAGGGCTGCGCGCCGTTGATGGGAAGTTTCACCAGCGTCGACGGGGTGATCTCGCGCACCTGCGGATGGCTTAGCCGGCCGTCGCATGCCGGTGTTGACGTGCTGTCTGAATCGCTGGCGCGCTCCGGCCAGGAGGGACTCATCCAGAGCCAGAAGGCATCCTTGGTTACGAGAAACTCGTGATCCTCGTTGCCGACGATCGCGGTCGCGGTGCAGGCCGGCGCCGCGGCATCGGTAACGCCGGAGATGTCGCAGACAGTCACGGAATGAATCACGGGTTGCAGCACGCGCTGCACCGGCATCCAGATATCCTCGGCGCGGAACAGTGGCCGGCCGCGCACATGCACGCGTTCGCCGTCCGGACCTTCCTGGCGCCATTCGCGGATCTCCGGTGGATCGAACGTGTCCCACCAGCCGCGCCCGGATGTATAAATCGGGGTGTGGATGACGAGCTTTCCGTCGATCATCCGCGAGGCATAGTTGCTGCCGGAATAATAGTCGTCAGACGAGATATAGAATGTCGCCTGGCGCACCGCCTTCCCGTCATCGCCGAGGGTCAGCACGGTGAACTCGCTGGCATTCTCCACATAGGAATAGCCGGTGACGAGGATGGTACGCCCAGCGACGAGCATCTCGTCATACCAGGTATCCTCGTTGCTGGAGCGATAGACATTCGCACGGTCCGCCAGCTTCAGTCCCGGCTGGCCATCCGGCATCAGGTCGGTGATGAACAGCCGTCCGTCCTGCAGTACGACGAGATAGTTGCCGATCTGCTTGACGATGCCGCCTTCATCGACGCCCGCTTTCTGGTTGTTGGTGATTTCGGGATTGGCGTCGGCCGAAATGGTGCTGCCCGTCACCACGATCGAGTCCATCGATGCTTGAGCGCCCGGCGGCGGTGGGGGCGGCGGCGGCGGCGGAGATGCCATCGCGGCCCCTTCCATGGCCGCAACCGGCGCAGACATTGCCGGTACAGGGACATCGCGCCAGGCAAACACGCCGCGCGCCTTTGCAGCGGCGCGCACAGCCGTCAGCCAGTCGAGAAATTCCTGTTCGCCGGTAAAGCGCGACAGCGTCGCCGAGCGCAGTGGATCAAGCGCCGGATCGGCATAGGCAGGCACCGACTTATCGGGCGCGGCCAGTTCGATCTTCTCGAAACGGTTCACCTTCGGCGCGGCCTCGGCCAGCGCCGCAGCGTCCGGTTCACTCGCCCACGGCCGCAGCGAACTGCACGCTGTCGTAGCCATCAACAGAGCCGCAAGGCCCGCAACGTGTATCCGTTTCATGGGATCCCCCCCCTGTGTTTGAGCAAGTTAGGCCACCAGACTTGGGCGGAGTAAAGGCACCGGTTGGGCGCGAAGATGTTCCCTCCGACGCCAAACCGGATTAGTCGGCATGCCATGACCAACTCGAACGATATGCCCCTCGCTGCCAAACCGATCGACCGCGCCGCCCACTGGCGCACTGATGAAGTCTGGCTTGAAGACGCTTTCAAACGCGCCGACGCGCTGATCTTCCTGATGCGGGACGGCATGCCGCTGATCGCACGCGATGGCGGCCTCGTCTGGATGGGACCCGAAGCGGGCCGCATCTCGCCCGCCTCGCCGCGTCTGTTTCTCGGAGAGGACAAGGCGGGCGCGCCCGTCTTCGCGCTGGATCTTCCGCCGAAATTCGAACTCGACGGTTCGCTGATCGAAGGCATCGGCGAGTTTCTGGACTTCCGCCAGGCCGCCGCGCGCCTGCCCGCGATGGATGCCAACTGCGCCTCCACCGCGCGCAGCCTTTTCCTCTGGCACGGCTCGCACGGATACTGCGCGAAGTGCGGCGGGCGCAATGGAATCACCGATGCCGGCTGGAAAGCCCAATGCGCCGAATGCGGCGCCGAACATTTCCCGCGAACCGATCCGGTCGCGATCATGCTGGCAGTCCAGAACGGCCACGCGCTGATCGGCCGGCAGAAATTCTGGCCGGCAGGTTTCATGTCCTGCCTCGCCGGCTTCTGCGAACCCGGTGAATCCATCGAACAGGCCGCTTCGCGTGAACTGTTCGAGGAAGCGGGTATCCAGTGCGACCCTGCGCAGGCGGAATATGTTGCTTGCCAGCCCTGGCCTTTCCCGTCTTCGCTGATGATGGGCTTCATCCTGCCAGCTCAGTCGGACGCGATCACTATCGATTCGAAAGAGCTCGAGAGCGCGCGCTGGGTTTCGCGGACCGAGATGCGGGAAATTCTTGCGGGCAGGCATGCCGAACTTTTTTGCCCGCCGCCCTCCGCAATTGCCCATCATATATTGAAGGTTTGGGCCGAGCGGGACGATTGACCGTGTACGGA
>JBGTKN010000115.1:0-1679 GCA_041744615.1 Hyphomonas sp.
GGTTGCCGGCCGAGGCAGCGATGACGCCGCGTCGTTTTTCATCCTCGGTCAGCTTCGACAGTTTGTTGAGCGCGCCGCGTTCCTTGAACGCCGCCGTGTACTGGCGATTCTCGAACTTGATCCAGACTTCGGCACCGGTAATCGCCGACAAGGTGCGCGAATGGGCCAGCTCGGTACGCTCGATGTTTCCTTCGAGGAGTTTGGCGGCGGCCTGCACGTCGGCAAGCGTCACGAGCGGGTCTGGCGGCAGGGTATCTGGCATGGGGCGGGGTCCGGCTGAAGCGGGCGCACCCTATGCGGGCAGGGGGGCGAAGACAAGGCGGTGGCTTGCAGGTCCCGGCCCGTTTCAGCCCTCGGGGCTGAGGATGCGCCAAAGAGCGTGGGAGAGGGCAACTTCATCATACGGCTTTTGAAGGACGTCGCAGCCGCTGAAACGCTCTTCGAGGCCGCGGGCTCCATAGCCCGATACGAAGATGATGGGTACTCCGGCCGCCATCAGGTGATCGGCGATGGGAGCGCTGGGGGCGCCATTCAGGTTGAGGTCAAGCAGGGCAAGGTCAGGCCGCCCGCCTGCGGCCAGCACGGTCATCGCCTTGTCGACGCTGGTAGCGCTTCCGGCGATGTCATAGCCTAGCTGGAGCACCATATCCTCCAACTCGCACAGGAGCAGGGCCTCGTCTTCCACAATGAAGATCTGTTTCGCAGCCATGTCGGTCTCCTGTCTCAGTTCCTATCTTCGAGCCAGCCCTCCATTCTGCAGACCAGTCCGTTCGTGTTGTATTCGAGCGAAATCTCGCCGTTTACTTCCTGTGCCAGTATCCGAGTCAGCATTTTCGTTCCGAAACCTTCCCTGTCTGGCCGCTTCACCTCAGGCCCGCCGGCTTCCTGCCATACCAGCCTGAAATCAAAGCGATTTGACTTATCCAACGTCCAACTGACGTGAACGGTTCCATGATCGTTGGAGAGCGCTCCGTACTTGGCGGCGTTGGTGGCAAGTTCGTGGGCGGCCATCGACAGGGCTTGGACCTGCTTGGCGGTGACGCGCACCTTCGGGCCGGTCAGGACAATCCGGGCGTTTCCTGGCTCGTAGCCGAAGGGCGCAAGGGCGTTGGCCAGCACCGCCTCAACATTCGATCCGCGCCAGTTGCGTTCGACGAGAAGGTTCTGGACATCCGACATCGCGCGCAGGCGCCCGAGAAGCTCACCCTTCGCCTCCGGGATCGACTTCCCCTCGACCAGCGACATGCGAGTGATTGCCTGCACTGTGGCAAGCGAGTTCTTCACCCGGTGATCGAGTTCGCGCATCAGGAGGCGGTTTTCCTGCTCGCGCTCATACTTGGCGGTGATGTCGCGCGCGTTCTGCATCACGAACTGGACCTCTCCGGCAGCGTTGCGTAGCGGCAGATGTGTGCAGGTCCAGATCACTTCGCGCATGCCGCCGCCGTCGACGGGAATGGCGAAGGGTTCCGTGGTCAGCACAGCCCGCCAGCGCCGTCTCGAAGGCCGACCGGAAGAGCGATGTGCGCGCTTCAGACTCAGGAAAGGCCTCGAAGACATACCGGCCCTGGATTTCGCTGAGTGTGCAGCCGGTCGTCTGAAGGTAAGCGGCATTGGCAAACTGGAACACCAGGTGGCGGTCGATGATCATCAACGGCGTCGGCACCAGGGCGAAGGCCTGT
>JBGTKN010000116.1:0-5088 GCA_041744615.1 Hyphomonas sp.
CGCCCGCGCCGTGCTTGATCCGGAACTTCCCGCCGTCGTCGTGACCGGTTCCATCGCCGAGATGATCGGCGGCGGCGTCACGCCGGAAGGCTCGAACATCCAGCGTTTCCTCCCGCGCACGATCGACGAAGACCAGTGGCAAACGGCCGACCGTGCCATGCTCTGGCTCTGGACAGAATATGGCCAGACAAAGGGCCGCAATCCGAAGCCGGCCAAGAAGATCGAAGGCGCCAAGCCCAAGGTCAACATCATCGGCCCGGCCTATGGCATGTTCAATGGCCCGTCAGATCTTGCCGAAATCCGCCGCCTGATCGAAGGCATCGGTGCCGAGATCAATCTCGCCTTTCCGCTCGGCAGCCATCTGGCAGATGTCCGCAGGCTGATCGATGCGGACGTCAACGTCTGCATGTACCGCGAGTATGGCCGAAACTTGTGCGAAGCGCTCGGCCAGCCATATCTCCAGGCTCCGATCGGCCTTCATTCGACCACCAAGTTCCTGCGCGCCCTCGGCGAGTTGACCGGGCTCGACCCCGAGCCCTTCATCGAAGCCGAGAAACACTCGACGCTGAAACCCCTCTGGGATCTCTGGCGCTCGGTCACGCAGGACTTCTTCGCCACCGCCAGCTTCGGCATCGTCGCCAACGAGACGCATGCCCGCGGCTTGAGAAACTTCCTCGAGAACGATCTCGGCATCCCGTGCAATTTCGCAGTCACCCGCGTGGCCGGCAAGAAAACCGACAACGACGCCGTCCGTGAACTGATCAAGACCAACGCGCCCTTCGTCCTGTTCGGCAGCTTCAACGAGCGCATGTACATGCAGGAAACCGGCGCCCGCTCCGTCTGGATTCCGGCCTCCTTCCCCGGCGCCATCATCCGCCGACATACCGGCACGCCTTTCATGGGCTATTCCGGCGCAACCTATGTCGTTCAAGAATATTGCAACGCGCTGTTCGATGCGCTGTTCCACATTCTCCCGCTTGCCGCGACGATGGACAAGGCCGAAGCCACGCCCGCACGCAGCGCTGTCCAGGTGACCTGGGACGAAGCCGCGAACGATGCGCTCGAAACCTACATTTCAAGACATTCCGTCCTGACACGGATCTCTGCGGCCAAGCGGCTACGCGACCACGCGGAAGCCCTAGCCAGCCGAGAAGGCACAGGACGGGTGACACAGGACATCGTCCGGCGCAGCCAGACCGAAATCGAAGGAAGCCGTGCGGCCTGATCCTTCGGGGAAGGGGCGTACGGGAAACGAAGTAAGCAGGAGGAAGACCATGGCACTCGTGAAGATGAATGCATCTGCAGATCCACGTGACCGCGACCGCCAGTCGATGATCGCGTACGAGGCGCTGATCTATCCGGTATTCCTTGTTGTTGCGATGCTGGGACGGCTCCTGCCGCGCTCCGGTTCGAAAGCGCGGGTCCGCCCGTCCGCTTTTGCCGAAGCGGCAGACCGGACGCAAAGCGTCGTCCCATGGTTTTTCGTACACCGGTAGGGGGCCCGTCCCTCGTCGGTGTACGAACATACAAGCTTTTGGCGGGAGGGGAGACCCGAAAGCCAATTGGGCCACGGCAGGGCGCTGGTGTGGTCGCAGACTTAGGCCCGAACGGAGAAAACTAAATGGCCGATAATGCAAATGAAAGGACTGGGACGCTGACAGGATTGACAGCGTCTGAAGCTCAAGAGTTTCACAAACTCTTCGTCATGAGCTTCATCATCTTCACGTTGATTGCGGTTGGCGCCCACTTCCTCGTCTGGTCGTGGCGGCCCTGGATACCAGGTCCGAATGGCTACGCGATGATTGAAGACACACTGAGGCTCGCGAGCACGCTCGTAAGCTTCAAGGCATAAGGAGAACTGACCCATGTGGAGAATTTGGCTTCTCTTTGATCCCCGGCGCGTCCTGGTGGCCCTTTCGGTCTTCCTGTTCGTGCTCGCACTGCTGATCCACTTCATCCTGCTCAGCTCACCCCGTTTCAACTGGCTCGGCACAACGCCGGCCGCTGTTGCGGAGCTGACGGTTGATACGGTCCAGAGTGCCTGAACCAATGACGGATGGCGGATGGGCTAGCCCGTCCGCCACCTGTCTCACGCATGAAGGAATTTAGCGGCGCGCAGATACCGGATGTCCCGGACGCGCGCCAAACGAAGGAGCCCCGGCGATGGCGCTACTCAACTTTGAAAGAAAATACCGGATTCGAGGTGGCACGCTTGTCGGCGGTGACCTTTTCGATTTCTGGATCGGCCCGTTCTTTGTCGGCTTTTTCGGCATCACGGCGCTGTTCTTCGCCTTCCTCGGAACCGCGCTCATCTTCCTGGGCGCCTCTATGGAAGGCACCTGGAACCCCTGGCTGATCAGTATTGATCCGCCCCCGATCGAATATGGATTGCAGCTCGCTCCGATGGCCGATGGTGGTATCTGGCAACTGGTGACCATCTGCGCGATCGGTGCCTTCGTCTCCTGGGCCCTCCGGGAAGTCGAAATCTCCCGCAAGCTCGGTATGGGACTGCACGTTCCCATCGCCTTCGGCGTTGCGATCTTTGCTTACGTCACCCTCGTCGTCATCCGCCCCTTCTTGATGGGCGCCTGGGGCCACGGATTCCCGTACGGGATCATGAGCCACCTCGATTGGGTCTCGAACGTTGGCTACTCCTACGGCAACTTCCACTACAACCCCGCCCACATGATCGCGATCACGTTCTTCTTCACGACGACGCTCGCGCTTTCCATGCACGGCGGCCTGGTGTTGTCGGCGGTCAATCCCGGCCGCGGCAAGACGGTCAAAACGCCGGAACACGAGAACGCCTTCTTCCGCGATTTCATCGGCTACTCCATCGGCACGCTCGGTATCCACCGGCTCGGCCTCTTCCTCGCCCTCTCGGCCGGGATCTGGAGCGCCATCTGTATCGTCATCTCGGGCCCGCTCTATGAAGGCTCGTGGGTGGACTGGTGGGATGGCTGGAAAAACCTCGCCATCTGGCGCGTGTAGGAGGATCAAACCATGGCTGACTATCAGAATATCTTTACCCAGGTTCAGGTCCGCGGCCACATCGATCACGGTGTGGTGCAGGGGGCTGGCGATGAAGATCGCCTCAAGCTGACCAGCACGAGCCATCTTTTCGGCCGTATCGGCGACGCCCAGATCGGGCCCGTCTATCTCGGCTGGTCTGGCGTTGCCTCGCTGATCTTCGGCTTCATCGCCATCGAGATCATCGGCCTCAACATGTGGGCCAGCGTCGGTTGGGATCCCATCAAGTTCTTCGGCCAGTTGCCCTGGCTGTCGCTGGATGCTCCGCTCCCGGAACATGGCCTGAAAGTCTTCATGCCGCTGCACGAAGGCGGCTGGTGGCTGATGGCAGGCTTCTTCCTGACCATGTCCATCCTGCTCTGGTGGGTGCGCTCCTACCGGCGGGCAGTCCAGCTCGGCATGGGCACGCATGTCTGCTGGGCGTTTGCCGCTGCTATCTGGCTCTATCTCGTCCTGGGACTCATCCGTCCCGTGATGATGGGCAGCTGGAACGAGGCGGTGCCCTTCGGCATCTTCACCCATCTCGATTGGACGAACAATCTCTCGCTCGTCTACGGCAACTTCTTCTACAACCCCTTCCACATGCTCTCGATTGTCTTCCTTTACGGGTCGGCCCTCCTGTTCGCCATGCATGGCGCGACGATCCTTGCGGTCGGCCGCTATGGCGGTGAACGCGAGATCGAGCAGATCACGGACCGGGGCACGGCGTCGGAGCGGGCTGCCCTCTTCTGGCGCTGGACGATGGGCTTCAATGCCTCGATGGAATCCATCCACCGCTGGGCCTGGTGGTTTGCCATCCTCTGCCCGATAACCGGTGGTATCGGCGTGCTGCTCACCGGCACGGTCGTGGACAACTGGTTCCTTTGGGGAGCGGATAACGGGTTCGCCCGTTTCTGATGCAGCCCTGAGGAGAGGCGGGCTCACCGTCTCTCCGCTGCACGGATCAACTGAGCTGGTGCCTCCCAGCGTCAAGACCGGGTTCGGCTCGTCCGGGTCCGGTCTATTTTATTGTGGGTCACCTTTTCCCGATTTGCCGCTGCACCGATATCGCTCCGATGCTCTGCACTGGCGCCGCCTGCAGCGATATGGGACGATAATCCGTCGCTGGGTGAGAATGAATGAGACTCAATAAAAGAGAAACGGAGTCTCCTGTCGGCTGCGTGCAACAGGGTGAAGCCGTCTGATGAGGGCAGGTACCGAGCCTTGTGCCTACAAGAAACGCCCGTCCGGAAGGTTAAAGTCCATTACCCTCAAGCCATTACGAAAAACTTCCCCAATCCTTACGCTACACCTCCGCCCACGGAGTTGTACTCCGTACATGATTTCACCGTCAGAAACTTCCGAACCTCGGGACCCGGCTGTCAATCCGGCCAGCCGGGGCCCCGTCCGGACGCGGGCGCTGCCATCAGCCCCGCTCAACACCCAGTCAGAAATCCTCGTTTGCGCGCAGCCGGTGCCCCGTGCCATGACGCGCGCCTCGAAAGGAGCCCTGCCATGTCCTCGCTGCCTATCTTCCAGGTCGATGCCTTCGCCTCACGGCCCTTCGAGGGCAATCAGGCCTGCGTCATGCCGCTGGAGGCTTTCCTGCCAGATGAAACGCTCCTCGCCATCGCGGCCGAAAACAATGTGTCGGAGACTGCCTATATCGTTCCGGCCGGTGAAGGCGTTTGGAACCTGCGTTGGTTCACCCCGGCCGTAGAAGTGCCACTTTGCGGCCACGCGACGCTGGCCTCGGCCCACGTCCTTTTCGCTCATGGAGGCTATACCGGCGAGACCCTCGCCTTCGAAACGGTAAAGTCCGGCCGCCTCCTCGTGAAACGGCTGGCGGATGGCGTACTGGAAATGGACTTTCCTTCCGCGCCGATCAGGCCTGTCCCGGTCGCGGACGACATCGCCGCCGCTCTTGGCGCGCGCCCCGTGGAAGCCTGGGGTGGCATGTTCTACGCCGCGCGGTTTGAGACCCCGGAAGACGTGAAAGCCCTCGCGCCCGACCAGCGCGCCCTGAAATCCCTCGGCGCTGACGGCGGCGGCTGGGACCGCGGCAATTTCGGCTGCTTC
>JBGTKN010000117.1:0-3731 GCA_041744615.1 Hyphomonas sp.
CCCCATCGCTGCGCGACGGGGAGGAGACGTGGGGTTCGGTTTTAGGTGCTTGTCGCCAAAGCGGAATCCGACGCATCGTGAGGCATGAGCGATGAGGACGATGATTTTGAAGCCGAGGTTTCGGCTGGCGAAGAGGCCGCTGCGCCCAATGAGGCCGCGGACCCCGCGTGGCTCATCGAAACGACGATGCCCCCCGACATCCGGGACAGGTACGAGATCTACAGCTACCGGAGCGCCGCGACGATCCTTGCAACCAGCCACCCCGAGGAGTTCGCCGACCTTTGCACCGCCCTCCGCGACTTCACGATCACCGAGGCCATGATACGTACCGCCGGAGGCAACGAGTCCGACATTCCGAAGCTGTTGTCAGCGTCCCTGCGACCCAAGAACTGGCGTGAAACCATCATCAGGGGAGACCTGCTCGTGGAGTTGATCTCCAAGGTTCAGGTCGGTGTGACGGCCAAGGGTGAACCACGCTTCAAGGCCGATTCCCGAACGATCAGGCGGGAGAAATACCTCGACGGACACAAGGTCGATTATGTGAAAGGCAAGGTCGCCTTTGACCTGGAATGGAACAGCAAGGACCAAACGTTTGACCGCGATTTGTACGCCTTCAGCGCCTTCGCCCAGACGGGTGTGGTGGACGTTGGCGTCCTCGTTACGCGCGGCACGGAGATGACGGACTACATCCGCAGTCTAGGCCCGGCACTCAAGAAGGACGGAACGGTGGAGCTCAAGAAGGATGGCTCCGAGCGGCGGACGGCGGACAAGTATGGGGCCAGCACCACGTGGATGGGCAAGTTGCTCTACCGCATGAATGCCGGGCGGAACGGAGCCTGTCCTGTCCTGGTGATCGGCATCACGCCGCGCTGCGTGGTGCGCTGACGTAGCGATTCCGCGGACGTTCCGTACGCTTTTTGTAGACAATTCGTCCAGAACAAAGCATGAACTGGTATGCGGAGCGCATACCTTCCCGTTACCCTCGGTTACGCGCGCCACTGATTCCATCCGCAGCGCGGGGTGAGCGAATGGCATACGACGCAGAACAACCCGACGCGGGCCTCGATCTTCTGACCTTCGCCAAGGGCCAGCGGTTCCGCACCATCCTCGCCGACCCGCCGTGGCAGTTCCAGAACCGGACCGGCAAGGTCGCGCCCGAGCACAAGCGGCTGAACCGCTATTCGACCATGGACCTGAAGGCGATCTGCGACCTGCCGGTGGCCGAGGTCGCGCAGGATACGGCGCACCTTTACATGTGGGTGCCGAACGCCCTGCTGCCCGAGGGGCTGGAGGTCATGAAGGCTTGGGGCTTTAACTACAAATCCAACCTGATCTGGCACAAGATCCGCAAGGACGGCGGCTCGGACGGTCGGGGCGTGGGCTTCTATTTCCGCAATGTGACCGAGATCCTTCTGTTCGGAACGCGCGGCAAGAACGCCCGCACCGAGGCCCCCGGCCGTAGCCAGGTCAACATGATCCAGACCCGCAAGCGCGAACACAGCCGCAAGCCCGACGAACAGTACGACCTGGTCGAGGCGTGCAGCACGGGGCCGTATCTGGAACTGTTCGCGCGCGGCGAGCGACCGGGCTGGGCCGTGTGGGGCAATCAGGCGGACGAGACCTATGCGCCGACGTGGAAGACGTATTCGTACAACTCGTCGGTGGCGGCGGAGTAGATAGATGCCAGAACTGATCCACAAGGCTCATGATGTTTACGGAATAACCCGTGACTTGCCTCTGAACTACGTTGTTCGTTCCGACATTGACGGCCGCTTTGTTGATGCACTTACGCGAAAAAAACACGTGATAATTCACGGCGGCTCAAAGCAAGGCAAAACAAGCCTACGCAAGTATAACCTTGATGACGACAGTTACGTCTCGGTCACTTGTCAAACTAACTGGTCCCTATCGACGCTAATGGGCGCAATTCTAAAGTCCGCTGGATTTAGGGTGAGTACCGTGATGCGCCCATCTGAGCGCGCCGTTAGTGGTGGCTTTAAGATAAAGGCAGAATTTGCGCCCCCGATTCCTGGCTTAAAGCTGGGCGCAGAAATTGCAGCGAATGCTGCCACAGCGGACGTGAAGCCAAGACCTTTCCAACTGGAGATCGACCCAGCGGATACGAATGATGTCATCGCGGCCCTTCAAGAGGCAAGCTTCGACAAGCGAATTGTTCTCGAGGATTTTCATTATCTTCCTATTGTAACTCAGCAACAGTTTGCTTTTGCTCTCAAGTCATTTCACGATAATTCGGATTACACTTTTATCGTAATCGGCGTCTGGAAGGAATCCAGTCGGCTGACTAGATATAATGGCGACTTGAACTTACGAGTCATCTCAATAGATGCGGACTTGTGGACTGCCCCTGAACTTATAGAAGTTATCGAGGCAGGCCAAACATTGCTGAACGTTCAGTTTACGGACGGATTCAAAGCTGATCTGGTAGAAGCGAGTTTTGAAAGCGTCTACTTAGTACAGGAAGCCTGCTACAGAGCCTGCCAAATCGCAGGTATATCCGAAACTTGTGAGAATATTTGCGTAATTGGAAACAATGTTTCTGCAAAGGAAATGGTACGGCAGGTCGTTAAAGAGCAAACAGGCCGCTATCAGACGTTCTTGATGGATTTTGCTCGAGGTTTTCAAGATACAAAACTAGATATGTATCGTTGGGTTTGCTTCTCGGTATTGCGTTGCTCGGTGAAAGAAATGACTGACGGACTTACCCTTAAGAAGGTTATGGGCATGGTCAGAGCAAAACATCCGGAAGGTGATAAAGTTAGCGCTGCTAGCTTTACGAACGCATTATCGAATGTTGCATATCTTCAGGCGCAAAAAGACGTCAGGCCAATCATATTGGACTACGATGAAAACAATAGGCGTTTAGACGTGGTCGATAAGGGGTTTTTAATTTGGAAATCTACCATCGATATTGATGAACAGCTCGAAGTCTTGGACTTGCCGACTTCGTAGCCCCCCCTCACCGTCCCTTCCTGAACGCCTCCGCCTTCTCCGCCGCCGCGTCGGCCCGCCAGCGCTTCGGCGCGGACTTGTCGACCGTCTCGCCCTCGGCGGTCAGGACCTCATTGGCGAACTCCAGGTCCATCAGCTTCATCCGCTTGATCTCGTCGCGCAGGCGGGCGGCCTCCTCGAACTCGAGGTTGGCGGCGGCGTTGCGCATGCGGCCTTCGAGGTCCTTGAGGGCGGCCTGGAAGTTGGAGCCGGTGAAGGGTTTGGCCTCCTCCTTGACGCCGGGCGCGGTGAGCTTGTCCAGCGCGCGGGACTCATAGGGGCTGGCCATGATCTCGCGGATGTCGCGCTTGACCGACTCGGGGGTGATGCCGTGCTCGGCGTTGTACGCCTCCTGCTTTTCGCGGCGGCGGTTCGTCTCGGCGATGGCGCGCTCCATCGAGCCGGTCATGCGGTCGGCGTAGAGGATGACGCGGCCGTCGACGTTGCGGGCGGCCCGGCCGATGGTCTGGATCAGCGAGGTCTCGGAGCGCAGGAAGCCCTCCTTGTCGGCGTCGAGGATGGCGACCAGGCCGCACTCGGGGATGTCGAGCCCCTCACGCAAAAGGTTGATGCCGATCAGCACGTCGAAGGCGCCCATGCGCAGGTCGCGCAGGATCTCGATCCGCTCCAGGGTGTCGACGTCGGAGTGCATGTAGCGGACGCGGACGCCCTGTTCGTGCATGTATTCGGTCAGGTCCTCGGCCATCTTCTTGGTCAGGACG
>JBGTKN010000118.1:0-5061 GCA_041744615.1 Hyphomonas sp.
GGACTTCCGCTTCTTCACCGCTGCGCGAATCTCTTCGGGGCCGCGCGCGCTGAGGCCGCTTCTCTCGCCTTCGATGAGCGCCGCGCGAATAGCCTCGATCTCGGAAGTCTCCTGCTGCGCCTTGCGGATCAGGTCGCGCAACACCTCGCTGTCGTTCGTGTAAGCGCCGCTGTCGATCTGCGCCTTGATCCAGTCATTCTGCGTATCGGTGAGGGTAATGGTCTTTCGGACTGTGGTCATGGCTCAGCTCCTTCGGGCGCAAACATCATACTATTGGTGCTCTATAGCACGTTTTGGAGCATTCCAGGCAAGAATTTTCGGTCGGGTTTGACCACTTGGTCCCTTCCGCTCGCCGCCTTGGATTGGAGACGTCGCTCAGTTCGCTCGAACAGCTGGCGGTTGCGGGATAAGTTGCGCATTGCTTGGCGCGAGCGCTCGTGCGGAGGCGCTGTATCAACGACTTCTATCGGCGAAGTCCGGCCTAATTTGCGTGAGACGGTCGAATGACAGGACTGAGGTGACGCGGCCGGATGCCAATCCCCACCATCGGAGACGTTTTGGCACTTTTCTGACGCCCACTCAGTCTAGATCGAAAACCACGCCGGCCTTCAGGAGATCGGAAGGTGCAAGTCCGAACATCCCGCTGAAGGCGGTGCTGAGATGTGCCGAGGAGGCAAAGCCCGCTGAGTGCGCAGCTTCGGTCAGTGTACGCCGTTCGGAAAGATGCCGGGCGACACAGGCCATGCGCCGCCAGGTCCGGTAGCGGCGGAAGGGAACGCCGGCTGCCTCCCGAAAGAGCGCGCGGCAGCGCGAAGGCGACAAGCCGATTGTGGTCGCGACATCCTTGAAGTTGACGAAGGCATCTGGGCAGGCATCCATCGCCCGAAGGATCGTCGCAACGCGTGGATCCGGCAGCGGGCGTTGAGGCAGAGAGAGCATGGCGCACGCCCGGTCTACACTCCAGGTACCAGGCGGTTCGCTCCCGAATTCCCGGCAGGCAGCTGCAAGATCGATTTGTTGGACTGCGGCATGGTCGTCGCTCAGAGCGTCGAGATAGATGAATGCCATCGGCCCACCGGCCTTCAAATGATGCAGACGTCCGGGACCTATCAGTGCGGCGCGGCGTGTTTCGTATGCCGGGGACGAATAGCTCTTTCCCGGAAAGGCAAGTTGGAATGGATCACCCATTGCCAAGGCGACGACGGCGACGGCGTTGCGGTGCGGCGCAAGATCAAGGCCGGGCCCGAAATAGGCGGCGCGGGCCTTCCGCATCGAGATGCGCGCAGGCGCGTCGTAAATGCGACGCCTTCGCTGAGCGGCTGAACGCCCTGAAGTATCTGTCCTGCTCTCCACGATGTGCCGATCCTCCGCCGTCCGTTCGCCCTCCGCGCTGATTGTCCGTGGAAACGGCCTTTGCCCGTGTTCCTGCCCTGTCTACACTGCCTTCGGCTGCCAAGCAGCCACGATGACTAACGCCAGTGGTAGAAGCGCCACCGCATCCACGATTGCTATCTTCCGCAACGGACCAGTTGGCGCGCCAGCCTGGAGATAGAGCAATAGGAATCCGATGACGCTAATTCCGACGACAACGCCGAGCGCGCGGCGCGCCTGCGGGTCGAAAGCAGCAAGGACGCAGGCCGCCATGATCGCAAGAAAGAGTGTACCCCGGTGTGCGATGAGAACTCCGAGGTCGCCAGTGGGTGACACGCCGTAGAGCCGTTCGACGAGCGATGGCGCAAACGCGACCACTGCCGGCGACAGGTGCGCCAGCGCCAGCAATGCCCAAGCCAGTTTGGCTGCAATTTCCATCGTCGCCCCCGTTGTGCATACGGCAGTTTGCCCCATTCTTCAGGCCAACGCTTTCACGAAGTGACTGTTTTCGGCTAAGAATTGCCTGATGACGATAACGGTCTCCGTTGGCTTTTGGCCTGATTAAAGGGGCTCTCGTCAAGCGAGCCTTGCGGGACGATCCCGGCTTCGACCTCTCCCCGCCTAAACCATGTAATAGGTCGGCGACCCGGGCCCTACAGGCAGACCGAAGACAAACGTCCAGAGGAAGAAAAAGCCGGACCAGAACAAGAGGAACAAGATCGAGTAAGGCAGCATCATCGCGATCAGCGTGCCGACGCCGAGCTTATTATCATACCGGGTCGCCCATGCGAGGATCAGGCCGAAATAGCTCATCATCGGGGTAATGATGTTGGTCGAGGAGTCTCCAATCCGATAGGCTGCCTGGATGACTTCCGGGGAATAGCCGATGAGCATCAGCATCGGCACGAAGATTGGCGCGGTCACCGCCCACTGTGCCGAGGCCGAGCCCAGCGACAAGTTTATCACCGCGCACATCAGGATGAACAGGAAGAAGACAAGCGGCCCGGTCATGCCGGAATCTTCCAGGAACTGCGCGCCTCCGACGGCGGTGATAGCCCCGAGATTGGTCCAGTTGAAGAAGGCAACGAACTGCGCCGCAAAGAAAACGAGCAGGATATAGAGCCCGAGCGAGGCGAGCGCCGCCGCCATGGCATCGATGACGTCCGTATCCGTCTTCATGGTGCCCACCGCCCGGCCATAGGCATAGCCCGAGACGACGAAGAAAATCAGGATCCAGACGACAAATCCGCCAAAGAAAGGTGAGTCGATTCGGTCACCATCCTCGGGATTACGCAGAACGCCCCATTCAGGAACAAGCGTCAGCGCCATCAGGGCGAACACGCCGAGAATGGCGACCCCCGCCCAGAACAGGCCCTTCTTCTCTTCGCTCTTCAGCGGTTCCATCATCCGCTCGTCCAGAATGGTCGGGTCTGCGCGCGAAGAGTCATAGGGCCCGAGTTTGGGCTCGACGATGAAGATCGAGACCAGGGAACCGATCGCGGTGATCAAGAACGTCGACGCCGCCATGAAATACCAGTTCGCGGTGGCGAGCACGACGTAGTCGGGATCGATCAGGCGCGCTGCTTCCTGGGTTATTCCAGCCAGCAGAGGGTCGATCGTGCCGATGAGCAGGTTCGCGCTATAACCGCCGGACACACCCGCAAAGGCCGCCGCCATGCCCGCCAGCGGATGCCGCCCCAGCGCGTAGTAAATAGCGCCTGCGAGCGGGATCAGCACAACATAGCCGACTTCAGAGGCCGTGTTGGACACGATCCCCGCAAACACGATCGCAACGGTCACCATATGGCGCGGCGCCGACAGGACCATCGAGCGGACGGCTGCCGAAAGCAGGCCCGATTTCTCTGCAACTCCGACTCCAATCATCGCCACGAGGACCACGCCGAGGGGTGCGAAGCTAGTGAAGTTCGTCACGAGGTTCGTGAAGATCCGGCGGATGCCGTCGCCGTCGAGCAGGCTGACCGCGCGGATCATCCCGTCCTCGGCCACACCCCGCGCACCGGCCGGGCGCGGGTCTTCCACCGCCAGCCCCATCCATCCGAACAGCCCCGAAAGCAGCACAATGCCAAACGCCAGAATCGCAAACAGCGTAACCGGATGCGGCAGCAGGTTTCCCAGCCATTCGACCCCGTCGAGGAAGCGCGTAAAGGTGTTTCGGCGCGGTCGCGCCTCGCTTGGCGTGGGGGTCTGCATCAGGGTACGTCCTTCCGGAAGTTTCAGCTTGTTGCGGCCAAAGAGTCCGGCTCGAAACTCCATATCGTTTTGGCTTTGCCTTGCGGCGCGTCGTGAGAGCCAGCTTATGGAGGCGATGAGCGCCGAGGCTTCGGCGGATGCGATACTGGTTTCCCACTCTTCTGCCAACCTGCAGCATCTTCCGATCGAGGCGAGGGTGCTTCGACAACCCAGCGCCAGGCGAGGAAGTGTCGTTTGGACGGCCCCGGCTCTTCGAGTACGAAGTTTGAGCGAGTGACGATCTGAGGGATGCGGTCATGTGTCCAGTCTATGTGTCGGCGTGAGGGCATACCCTACGCCGATTTACACCCGAGTGCCCGAAGTCGGCGAATTTCCCGCCGTTCGGTCCCCCGCCGGGCATTCACCCCACCGCGTTGATTCCGAAGCCATCCGCGCCGCCACAGTCGTCACCTCGGAACACGTCCAGATGTCGAAAGATATCGGCACGCTGGAGACCGGCAAATGTGCCGACGTCGTCGCGGTGACGGCCGACCCGTTGAAGAACATCAGGGAACTCGAAGACGTCGACTTCGTGATGAAAGGCGGCGCTGTCTTCAAGCCGCTTGATTAACCATGCCGCCCAGAGGCTGCGCTGGCGTTTTGACCTCGGCGCCCCTGCGGCTTAAGGCTTGCAGGGACGGGGCATGTAGGCCGGTTTCCTGGTCCCCAAGCTGTGAGACGACATATGGTTGCGATCCGCTCTGGTACACTTTGCGCCTCGGTCCTGGCGCTGGCACTCCTCGGCGCCTGCGACGGGCCGCCCCCCGGCATGCCTGCGCCCGATGTGGCTGCCAGCCATTCGCCGGACTGCGTCACCCTCGCCGAAGGTCTCTACGAATTCAGCGACGGCCAGTTCCTTGCCGTCTCTGCCTCCTATATGACGCTCAGCAACGCGTCCGGCTGGGAGGGTGATTTGCAGTCGGCCTTTGCCGGCGTCGGTTTTCCCTGGATGGGTATCAAGGTTCGCGGTTCGGTGGCGGCACTGACCGGCACGGCGCCGAGCGCCGAGGCCAAGTCCGCCGCATTTTCGGCGGGTGAAGCTGCCATCAAGGCGCACCCGGATGCCGGTCAGGCGGGTTTGCTGGTGGTCGATGCGATCTCTGTTGACGGCGGCGAGCGCGGCGTGGGCGAAAGCCTTTCTGTGCTGGCCGATACCGGCGTCAGCCTGCCGACCTGCCAGCGCGCGTTCAACGACACGATGGCCGGGCGCAATGTAACCTTCGAATCCGGCAATGCCCGCATCTCGCCGGTCAGCGCCCGCCTCCTTGATGCCGTCACCGGCGTCGCGACGCTGTGCAACCAGTTCATCATCGAGATCGGCGGCCATACCGACTCGCGCGGCGCCGATGATTTCAATCTCCGCCTCTCGCAGGAGCGCGCGGACGCGGTCCGCGCCTATCTCGTCGGCAAGGGCGTATCGGAAGACGCTCTGATCTCGGT
>JBGTKN010000119.1:0-5784 GCA_041744615.1 Hyphomonas sp.
GGCCTCTCGACCTATCTCGAGCGCACGACGGAGATGAACCGCCGGGCCTACGAAACGGCCGTGAAGGACGGCGCCGCGCGGGCCGCCGCGACCGCTTCGGTTAGTGGCGGCAGGCTCGGCAAGTTGATGGTGGTGCAGGAAGGCGGCGGACCCTGCCTCGGCAACTGGTCGTCGATGGCCGGCAGCGACTATGACTATTACAGCGCCGCCCCGCCACCTCCGGCCCCGCCGCCGCCGCCGCCCCCACCGGTCGCTTCCGGCATGGTAGGCGGACGTATGGTGACGATCACCCAGGCTGATCTGGATTCCCTCAACCTGCCTTCGGACGACAAGACGCAAGGCATCTCGTCCAGCGTCTGCATGATCTACAAGATCGACCAGTAACACTCCGTCTACGGATGTTATAGGATTGGCCCGCCATAAAGGGTTGATCCTTCGGCCAAACTGGCGTCTTGTGCGGGAGGCGGAGCAGATGCTTCGCCTCCCAACGCATTGTCACGCTCCTTTATGGAGCCAAGGCAGACAAACCAGAAAAGGAAAACACCCCATGGCGAAAGCGCCCAGTGCGAAGGAATTGCTTGTCGAGAAATATGTCTCCGACCTGAAGGAGAAGGTTGGCGAGGCCAAGCCGGATCTCCTCCTGCTTGACGCCTGCGTCAAGGCTTGCGGACCGTCGATCTACAAGGCCGATTCCGCAACCGTCGCGGCCTCTGACAAGAGCGAATTGGAACGTGTGCGGACGAGTTTCATAGTAAAGAAACTTGGCGTCGCTGACGAGGACAAGGGCGCGGCCGCGCTGAAATCGGCCATCGAGAAGTATGGCCGCTCGGTACGCGCCAAGCACCGCCCCGTTGTCTACTATCTCGTCACCAAGGAACTCAGGAAGGCCGCCGCGTTAAAGGCTGCCTGATCGTCATCCGGTCCCAATGAAATCGCCGCCCCGGTCTCCGGAGCGGCGATTTTCGATGGCCGGGCTCCTAATTGCTGCGGTTGTCGCGCTTGGCCTGCGCGCGGGCATGCGCCGCACGCGTCGCGCCGCGCATCATCGGCAGGTTCGGATAGGCTTGGTTCTTGCCCGATGGCACGGATTTCATGCCGCGCCCGGCCTTGCGGGCAGGACCGGCGCCTACTTCGCGCGCCCTCTTGTTTTCCAACGCTGCAGAAAGCGACACTTTCGCTTTGGCCGAAGCAGCTTTCGCCGTCTCGCGCTGCGTCTTGCGTTCAACAATTCCGAGCCGCGCCTCGAACCGTTCCAGTGTTTCAGCGAAGAAGGCCTGCTTGGTGACCGTGCCCTGATTTCCGGTCGGAGCCTTCCGGCGGGTCGGAGCGGCCTTACCCTTGATCTCGCGCGTCTGTATGGCGGCGAGGTCTGAATACTTGTCACGAAGTTTGCGTGCGCGCGCGACGCGCTGGCGAAGCGCCTTTACATCCAGTGTCTTCACCACGGGCGGATAACTCTCCGTAGCCAGCTCAAACTCGGAAGCCGTGCAAAGCGGCTTGGCAGTCGCGCGTGAAATCGCCATCTCTCGGATCTCCTGTCTCTATCCCCCACCGCGTAGATGGGGGCATCGAGGGGAATTCAAAGACGAAATCGGCGCGCGCGCCGGAATTGCCGCAGGTCAGAACCCGTTAAGGCGCGCAAACCGGTCACGGTGCCAGCTGGCCGAACCATAGAGGGCTTCCTGGACGCGGGCGCGCTTCATGAAGAAGCCCGGCTCGGCGGCGTCCGTCATCCCGATACCGCCATGCATCTGGACGCACTCGTTGGAGACGAGATGCACGAGTTCGCCCGCTTTCGCTTTCGCGAGGCTGGCGAGTTCCGCCACATCACTCTTGCCCGCATCCACCCCCGCCAGCGCTGCCGCGACGCAGGAGCGTGTCATCTCGAGTTCCACGAACATCTTGGCCGCACGGTGCTGCAGCGACTGGAACGAACCGATCAGCTGGCCAAACTGTTTGCGGTTATTGAGATATTCCAGCGTCATGTCGAACGCGGCCTGTGATGAGCCGAGCATCTCGGCGGCCATGCCGATCGCCGCGCGGTCGAGCACCGGATCAAGAATGTCGGCGCCTTCATCGGCCGGGCCGATCAGGGCCGTTGCGGGCACATGCACATCGTCTAAGCTGACATGCGCCGCGCCGTGGCTGTCGACCGTCTTCAGCGCAGTGACAGTGACGCCTTTTGCGGACCGCGGCACGAGGAACAGGCTGATGCCGTGCCGGTCGCCTGCTTCGCCGAAAGTGCGCGCGGCGACGATGAAAACGTCCGCATAATGACCATCGGGAACATACTTCTTGAGGCCGTTCAGCGTGAAACCCTGCCCGTCGCGCTCGGCTTCCGTGGCGATGGTGTACGGCGAGAAGTGTGCTGACTCGTCGAGCGCCAGCGCAAAGGTGGCCTCCCCCGCTGCGATCCTGCCCAGCCATTCCGCCTTTTGCGCCGGCGTGCCGCCGAGCTGCAATGCGGAGGCAGCGATCAGCGCCGTCTGCAACAACGGCGTCGCGGCGAGCGTGCGCCCTTGCGCTTCGAGGATTTGCCCGAGACCGACGAGGCCAAACGTTTCCCCGCCCGGTTCGTCCGGAATGATGACGCCAAAGAAACCGAGTTCGGCCAGCTTCTTGCGGGTTGCCGGGTCATCGCCGTTCGCACCCTTGTCGCGCAACGCGCGCAGGTGCGACACCGGCAACTCGCCCTGCACGAACGCCATCGCCGTCTCGCGCAGCATGTCCTGGTCTTCAGTGAGTACGAATGACATGACTATTGGTGCTCCTTCAGCCCAAGCACGCGCTTGGCGATGACATTGAGGTTGATCTCGCTGGTGCCACCCTCAATCGAGTTGCCTTTGGAGCGCAGCCACTGGCGCGTGACCTTCTTGGCATTCTTGTCGAAGCCTTCGCCTTCCCAGCCGAGGCCTTCGGTGCCCAACGCTTCGATCAGCAGCTCATGCCGGTCCTGGTTCATTTTGGCGGCGCCGTATTTCAGGATCGACGCGGTATGGCCGACTGCCTGCCCCGCCTTCGCCTGTTCCGTCTGGCGCTGAACGGTCAGCGAAAAGGCTTTCGCATACATCCGGTGATCGGTGATGCGCCCGCGCAGGTCTCCGTCAAGGATGCGTCCGGCTTCGTCGATACCAATATGTTGCTTGGCATAGTCCTCCGGACCCAGGATGCCGGAGCCGCCGGTGCCGCCGAACCCGCCAGCCGAGATCGACGAGCGTTCGAACTGAAGCAGGCGTTTCGCAATGTCCCAGCCGCCGTTCACGCGGCCGACGAGTTGATCCTTGGGCACCTTCACATCGGTGAAGAAGGTTTCGCAGAACGGGCTCTCGCCGGAGATAAGTTGGATCGGGCGCGCCTCCACGCCGGGCGATTTCATGTCGAACAGGATAAAGCTGATGCCCTCGTGCTTGGTCGAGGTATCCGTGCGCACGAGGCAGAAGATCCAGTCGGCCTTGTCGGCATACGAGGTCCAGACTTTCTGGCCGTTGATCAGGTAGTGGTCGCCCTTGTCCTCACAGCGCGTCTGCAGGCCGGCGAGGTCAGAACCGGCGCCCGGCTCGGAATAACCCTGGCACCAGCGCGTCTTGCCCTTCAGGATATCCGGGATGAAGCGCAGCTTCTGCTCATGGTTGCCGAACTCCAGCAGCGCCGGGCCGAACATCCAGAGACCGAACGAGAAGAGTGGCGGGCGCGCCTTGATCCGGCGCAGCTCCTGCTCCAGCACGCGCGCCTCGGCGCGGCTGAGGCCGCCGCCGCCATATTCCTTCGGCCATTCCGGCGAGGTCCACCCCTTCTCGCCCATCCGGTCGAGCCAGAGTTTGGACTCCGGGTTCTTGAAAACGGCTTCCCGGCCCCCCCAGACCACTTCGTCGTCCGGCATCGGCGTGCGCATCGAGGGCGGGCAATTTTTCTCCAGCCACTTGCGCGTCTCGACACGGAATTCTTCGAGTTGCTCGGCATTATCATAAGCCATCGGCTGCTCCCTCGGATGATGCACTCTTTGACGATACCCTAAGCCGGGCGCACCCGTCCGCCAAGCGGTCACGCAGCCTCAGAAAGACGAACGGACTGCGCGAACGGAAACCGAACGTTACGCTACCGGAACATTCTCGGGGGTATTATGTCCGGTGCGGCGTCTTCGCCCAGAAGTGCGGGCACTTAGCGAATCCGTACAGCGCCGAGTCGATCGCGAGGGATTGCAGCGGCCCGTTGACCGGCAGCGTCGTAGCCGGCGCCGCCAGGCGCCAATCCTTCTGGCAGAGCGCGGAAAGCGCCATCCTCATGCCGGCCGCATGGACCGCTTTCCATAAGCCCGAGATTGAAGTCATTTCTTTAACGTAACAATTCCGATCCCAGCAAGTGCCCGCTCGTCCAGGCTGCTTCGACCCGCGCCCCGAGATGCCAATCCCCGCAAGTCGCGAGGCCGGTCTTGGCGTCCAGCTGGAACGGCGTGCCGAGGGGCTCAGCCACCCGCGCATACCTCCAGCGATGCGCCTGAGAAAACACCGGCGCGCCGGCTCCCGTCTGTTCACGAAAGGATTCTACCAGATGCGAAGCGACTCTTTCCGCCGAGGCTTCCAGATTCGCAGCAGACCATTCCGGCCGCGCATGCAGCACCCAGGTCTCGGCGTCCGTGCGGCCGAATTTCGATGAGTTGCGCGCGGTCCATCCGAGCGGCCCGTCCGCCGGTTCGAAGCTCAGACTGACAATCCGTGTCGGTGCATCATAGGCCAGCATCGCCGCCCAGCAGGGCTCCGACTTGATCTTGCGCGCATTGGCGGCGAGTTCAGGCGCCGTCGGAGCCAGAAGGACGGCCGCCTGTTCGGCTGGAACGGCCACGATCACCCTTTCGAATTCGCCCGCCGCCGAGCCGTCGGCAAAGCGCAGGGCCCATTTGCCGGGCCCGCCTTCCAGACCGCTCACTTCGGCGCCCCAAGAAACGTCCAGCGGCGCAGCCATCGATTTCAGTATGCTGTTCATTCCCGGCGCGCCGACATAACGCGCGGGCGCCTTGCCGGCATCATCGTCCTCGTCCCAGGGCGCAGCCACGCCGGCCGAAAGCCAGCGCTCAACCGCCTGCCGGAAGCCCTCCGACCGCGCTGTGAAATACTGGGCGCCATGATCGAAGCTGACATTCGCGCCGTTGATACTGGTGCGCCGCGTGGCCATCCGGCCGCCGGCGCTGCGCCCCTTGTCAAATAGCCGTACGGCTCGTCCCTGTGACGTAAGAGTCTCGGCTGCCGACAGCCCGGCTATGCCGGCGCCGACGATCGCAATGGTCATGGCGGCCTCCCTCGCCTTTTAGGAGGGAACTAGATCGCTGCGTCCCCGCGTCCAGTCTGCCGAGGACCCTTGAAGGCGTAGCTCCTATGTTCTATGTTTGTTCCATGTCTGGTGTTCATGTCGTCTGGTTCAAGCGCGACCTTCGGGTCCATGACCATGCCGCGCTGCTGGCCGCAGTGGCCAGCGGCGGGCCGGTCGTGCCGCTCTACATCTTCGAGGCGGGCTACTGGGCCCAGCCGGAACATTCCCGCCGGCAGTTCGATTTCCTGATCGATTCTCTGCGTGAGCTGGACGCGGCGCTAGAAGCCCGCAGCAGCCGCCTCGTCGTGCGTACCGGCCAGGCGATCGACATTTTCTCCGCCCTGCATCGCGAGTTCGGTCTCGATGCGATCCACGCACATGAAGAGACCGGCCTGCAATGGACCTATGACCGTGACCGCCAGGTGCGCCGCTGGGCGCGCAATGCCGGGGTCTCGGTGCGCGAACAGGCGCAGCACGGCG
>JBGTKN010000120.1:0-3311 GCA_041744615.1 Hyphomonas sp.
TTTGACACCCCGGCCAAGTGTTTGCCCCCCTCCCCCAGCGAGACCAATTGACACGGCCCTGTTCCTGCACTTGTGTGAGGGTCGAAGCGGTCCCGCCAAAGAGGATGGCTCGTAAATCAACAACAGAATCGGTGCCTTGCACAGCGCGGCCCGAGGGGAGGAAAATTCGAATGACCCGAATCACAGACTCGAAATACGTCTTGCTGGCAGGGGCCTCCGCCCTCGCCCTGAGCCTGTTTGGCCCAGCGGCAATCGCGCAGGAAGACGCCGCTCCGGACGACTCGCGTCGCCTCGGCACCGTCACCGTGACGACGCAGAAAGTCGAACAGTCCATCCAGGACGTTCCGATCGCCGTTTCCGCATTCGATGAAGCCGCTCTCGACAAGATGCAGTTGGCCGGCGGCCCTGACCTCGTCAAAGCCATTCCAAACAGTGCTTTCACCGCCGGCAACTTTGGCGGCTTCAACTTCCGTATCCGCGGCATCGGTGTCGATGCCGTCGCCCAATCGAGCGATGCGGGTGTCGGTATCCACCAGAACGATGTGCCGCTGGGCGCCAACCGCTTGCTGGAAGCCGAGTTCTTCGACATGGAACGCGTCGAGGTGCTGCGCGGCCCGCAGGGGACGCTCTACGGGCGCAACGCCACCGGCGGCGTGTTCAACGCGATCACCGCCAAGCCTGTACTCGAAGAATGGCAGGGCAATGCGTCCGCCACGATCGGCAATTATGGTACGCTCAAGTACAAGGGCATGCTGAACGTGCCGCTGGGTGACAAACTCGCGGTCCGTATTGCAGGCAGCTACCTGGAGCGCGATGGCTATGCCACCAACACCGTGACCGGCGAAGACATCGACGGCCGCGAACTTTTCGGCATTCGCGGTTCTGTCCTGTTCGAACCCACTGACAGGTTCCGCGCCACCTTCATCGCTGAGCATTTTGAAGAAGAGGATAACCGCCTCCGCGCCGGCAAACAGCTTTGCGCAAAGGACCCGCTGAAGACTTCTTTCAACGGCATCGCCATCGGCCCGCAAAACCAGTTGGTTACATCGCTCGGCTGCACCGACACAGAACTCGGCAACATGAATGACCGCGTCAACTCGGTCGCCACCCTTGGCGGCGGTCTCGCGATCATCGCAGGTCTGCTCAACGGCGACGCCTTTACAGCGCCGGTTGATCCAAACCTGCGCAACATCGAATCGGCATTCGATCCGTCCTACTATGCGGACCAGACACTCTACACGTTGAAGGGCGAGTTTGACGTCACCGATTCGCTGAAGCTGTCTTACATTGGTAGCTACAGCGAAACGTCGCTTGACTCGCGTGAAGACTATAACAAGATCGCACCCACGATTGCGTTCAACGCAACTGCGGGCCCATTCGCTGCCGTTCCGGTGCTCTATCCTCTGCTGTTCCCGAGTGGCACGGTGACCGACCCGCAACTCGGCGCATCAAACCGATTCAGAACTTTCGATCTGGCCGGCGGCGGTAGTGAACAGAAAACGCACGAGTTGCGTCTGCAATCTTCATTCGACGGGCGGTTCAACTTCAATCTCGGTGCTATCAAGGTTGATTTCGAATCGATCGATCCGCAGGATCCGACCAGCGGGTACTATGTGTTGTCGAACTCGCTGACGGCCTTGACCCAGCTGAATAACGCTGCGGGCGGCGCCTTCTTCGGTGGGCTGGTGCCAATCGACCCGGGTACCAACGGAATTCCCGCTTTTGGCGGGGGCCTCGAAGGTGACGGCGGCAACTACTTCCGGTCCCTGTCGCCCTACACGCTCGATTCCTATGCGGTGTTCGGTGAAACTTACTTTGATTTCACGGACGACCTGAAGTTCACGCTCGGCCTGCGCTATACCAGCGACAAAAAGGAGCAGGAAGTCATCCCGACATTCCTGTTTACGCCGGCTGCAGCCATTCCTGGCGGCGATCCACTTCAGCCCCGGCCGATTGCTGGAGCGTCAAATGATGATGGCGGTGACGGCACGATCAATGCGAACTTCGAAGAGACGACGGGCCGGGTCGGCTTTGACTGGAGCCCGGATGTGGGCTTTTCCGAAGACACTTTGATCTATGCCTTTTACTCTCGCGGTTATAAGGGCGGCGGTATCAACCCGCCTCAGCCAGCAGGCGCAAACCTGTTCGCTCAGGTCTTCGATCCAGAGTTCATCAACTCCTACGAGGTCGGTACGAAGAACACGTTGGCGGGCGGCGCTCTGCAACTCAACGCCACTGGCTTCATGTATGACTATGAAGGTTACCAGATCACCCAGATCATCAACCGGACGTCGGCGAACTTCAACATCGACACCAAGATCCAGGGTTTTGAACTTGAGACAATCTGGAATCCGGTGTCCACGCTGATCGTCAATGCCAACCTTGGCCTGCTCAACACGGAGATTCAGGACACGTTCGGCATTGACGTGCTTGACCGCACGAACGGCCGCGCCGACCTTGTGGCGATCAAGAACGCCTCGACCTTCTCGAATTGCGTTATCTCCGCACAAGGCTATGCTGCGGTGCTGGCAGCCCTTCCTGATGGCTCGGCACGCGGCATCTGCAATGGAGCTACGGCAGCAGCCTTCGGTGGCACAGCGAACCTGGAAGCCGCTCTCGGTCTAACAGGTTCCACCGTCACTGTCAGAAATGCGGATGGCTCGACGAGCACGATCTCTGCTCTGACGCCGTTTGATGGCGACGCCAAAAACCTC
The DNA here is from genome assembly GCA_041744615.1 of Hyphomonas sp. GTDB lineage: Bacteria > Pseudomonadota > Alphaproteobacteria > Caulobacterales > Hyphomonadaceae > Hyphomonas. The sequence continues at coordinate 2,715 of JBGTKN010000120.1, forward strand.
GATGGAAACTCTCAACCAGGCGCGCCCGAATCGACGTTTAACGTCGGGGCCGAGTATACTTGGGAGCCAGGTTCTTTCGGAAACTGGGGTCTGACCGGCCGGGTAGACTACTATCGTCAATCCGACAGCTACAGCCGCGTCTTCAACACGGCGCGCGACAAACTGCCGAGCTGGGACAACCTCAACGTCTCCCTGTCGCTCTTCAACGATGAAGCCGGCATGCGCGTCGACCTGTTCGGCAAGAACATCACCGATGAAGAAGTCATCACCGGTGCCTACCTGACCGATGACTCTTCGGGCCTGTTCACCAACATCTTCCTCACCGAACCACGCACCTACGGAGTGTCGGTCACGAAGTCCTGGTAACAGACGCCTCACGCGTTTCCTGATCGAGGGGCGGCCTTTCGGGGCCGCCCCTTTTTCGTTGGCGCGGCGCGCGGGACATTCTATGTCTTGGGGCAACCGAATTCAGACTGGAGCCGCGCCATGAAAGCCTTCACTCGCCTGCCCGCCCTTTCAGTCCTCGCCGCGCTCGCCGCCTGTTCGCAGCCGAGCGAGCCGTCTGCGGCGATCCTGCTCAGCGACATCAAGGTCAAG
>JBGTKN010000121.1:0-1873 GCA_041744615.1 Hyphomonas sp.
CGCTCGGCGGGCGCATGGGCAATGCCGAGCAGCTACACGGCGACCACGCGGCTGCTGGTGTCGATGAGCGATGCGCCGGTTTACCGGCCGGTGGATGAGCCCGGTGCAGCGGCCACAGACATCGAGGCGCGGGTGCAATCGGAACTCGAACTGTTGCGCAGCCCAACCGTTGCGCGGGTGGCCTTGGCGAAAGTGACGCTGGCCCGCGCCTATCCCGAGATTGCGCGCGGCTGTCGGCCGGAGGCGTGCGAGCGGCTGGGCATCGCAGCGATTGCAGAGCATCTCTCGGCGTCCAGCGCGCCGCGCAATCCGGTGATCGTCGCTGATTTCTCGCATCGCCAGCCGGCGATGTCGGCGGAGCTTCTGAATGCGGTGGCCGAGGCTTATGTCGTCTACCGTGCAGGCTTCTTCACTGCGCCGCGAACCGACAAACTCCCTGAGCAGCGCGAACAGCTCACGCTGGATCTTGCCGAGGCGGATACGGCGATCCGGGAATATCTGTACACGAATAATCTGACTGACCTTGCCGCCGAACGTGCGACGCTGCAGGAACTCTATCAGACCGCGCGCCGCGAGTTGCTTGTGGCTCAGTCACGCCTACGCCAATCCGAGGCGCAGCTGGCTAGTTACCGCAGGCAGATCGAGATGATTGCGCCGGTACATGACCTGTATGTCGAGAACTCGAGGGAGCAGGCTCTGCGGGCGCTCGAACTGGAGCGGGAGGAGAAGCTCTCGCGCTACCGCGCCGACTCGCGGATCATTCGGGAACTCGAGAAGCGGATCGAACAGGCTGAGGCGGACCTCGAGGCGGGGGCCGGACCAGCAGGGGTCGTGCGCCGCGGGCCGAACCCGCTTTATCAGCAGGTCGAGGCGGCTATCAGCACGCTTCTGGCTGATGTTCAGGCGCTGCGCGGTCAGGAGACCGAACTCAAATCGCAGATCGCCGCCTTCGACGTTCGGCAGCGCCGTCTTTTCGAGCTAGAGCCTGCGCTTCAGGACCTGGAGCGCAGCCGCTATGTCGCCGAGCAGTCGGTGCTTGCTTTGGCCCAACGCGAAGCCGAAGCGCGCGTACGCAGCGATGCTGCCGCGCGCGCCGTGGATACCGTCCGTGTACTGGAGACCGCCACGCCGCCTGCGAAGGGCGCCAGTCTGAAGGTTCCGGCTGCCATGCTCGCGCTAGCCTTTGCAGGTCTTTCAGCGCTTGCGGCAGGGCTTGCGCAGGCCCTCTCGCGCAATGGCTTCGCGACACCGGGATCAGCCGAACGCACGCTGGGCGTGCCCGTGCTGGCCGCGATCCCGAGATATTGAGCGTGGCCGTCGATGCGTGATGTGAGACCAGATCTTGCAGCCTTGTGGCGCCATGTCGCGCAGATCGAAGCGGCAAAGGGCGCACGCACCATACTGTTCCTGTCGGCGCGCAAGGGCGAAGGCACGAGCAGCGTGGCGGCATCTTTCGCGCTGATTGCGGCCAGCCGCGCGGCGCGGACGGCCTGGTTGGTTGATCTCGATATACGGCGCAACTATCAGTACACGTCCTTTGCACAGGGTATCATCAAGGATGCCGGCAGGCCGGGCCATGCGCTGGATGCTTCGCTGGGTGCCGAACAGATCTACACCGTGGCGGGTCATGAGAACGACGTCTCGTATGGCAAGCTGCTGAATGCACACCAGATTGATGGGCTTCGCCTTCTGGTGACGCGCTTCCGCAGTGACCGGCTGGCCGCCGGGCAGAAAGTCCAGTTGCGAACGGCGCCGGGCTGGTGGTCCGCCTTGCGCGCGGCGGCCGACTGGATCGTTATCGATTCTCCCAGCCTCGGGCGTACGCGGGCGGGGCTGGCATTTGCCGCGCAGGCCGACGGCATCGTGCTAGTGG
>JBGTKN010000122.1:0-2494 GCA_041744615.1 Hyphomonas sp.
GATCCGCCTCGGTCATGAAGTCCGGCTGATCCCGCCCAGCTATGTGAAGCCCTACGTCAAGCGACAGAAGAACGATATGGCGGATGCCGAAGCGATCTGCGAGGCGGTGACACGCCCCTCCATGCGCTTCGTGCCGGTCAAGTCGCCTGATCAGCAGAGCGTCCTGGTTCTGCACCGGACAAGGTCCATGCTCGTGCGCCAGCGCACGCAGCTGTCAAATGCCATCCGGGGACACTTGTCAGAGTTCGGACTGATTGCCCCCAAGGGGCGCAACGGCCTGCAGGTGTTGAAGGAGATCGTCGAGGCAAGGGATGAGCGTGTACCGGCCGAGGCGCTGGCTTGCCTGCAGATGCTCTATGGCCAGCTCGAGCTGATCAATGAACAGATCCTCGTCTCCGACCGCGCCATCCTGGCCAGCGCGCGCAGCACCGAAGTCGGCCGGAGACTGATGGAGATACCAGGGGTTGGCCCCTTGCTCGCCAGTGCCCTCGTCGCCACGATCCCGGATCCGGCGGCCTTCAAGTCAGGCCGTAACCTCGCGGCGTGGATCGGACTCGTCCCACGCCAGAACTCCAGTGGCGGCAAGGAGCGATTGGGCAGCATCACCAAACAGGGCGACCGTTATCTGCGGCAGATGTTTGTCGTCGGCGCCGTCGCGGTCATCCGATATGCCGTGCGCAACGGGGCGCGCCGACCCTGGCTCGTGCAGCTCCTCGCGCGCCGGACACCCAAGGTCGCAGCCGTCGCACTCGCTAACAAGAATGCAAGGATGGTCTGGGCGCTGATGACAAGCGGCGAACGATACCGCGACCCCGTTGCGGCATAGATCAGAGCGCAGCCAGGGAGCAGCGTTCAAAAGGTTTGGAAAGGGCGGACATGAAGTGATGCAACAGCCGGTCGATACCGGAAGACAGGAAAACCCACCTTCGCCGATGCGCTTCGAGCGCGAGTTTTCGGTCGGGACCCGTCTTCGCGGAAGGCATTATGGCCAGCGGTCCCGTTTACCGCATCAACAGGTCGAACACACGGCCGCACCGACCAGCCACGCAGAACTTCAAAAAAGCACTTGCCAAAGGAGGGCCGTCCACACACGGCGAAGTCCCGCCTAGCGTCGGTAGGGTAGACGGATGACCGGATTGAAGTAACGCTGCCAGCCGGGGAGCCCCGATCTGTGTGAGATGGGATGCAATGAAGTCCACTAAGTATTTCATTTCTTTGCTACTTATTTTGCACTCAAGGACTCGTTCCTGCAGGGTTCTTCATTGAATTGTTCATTAGGGGTTTCCAATTCCCCTATGTTTTCGGCGGGCTCTACTTGCTGCGCTTTGTGCTGATGACTTTGATCCGAGATTCGACGGGCGAAGTTCTGTTTGCACTTAACCGGCTTTCCCGCTTTGGACCGATTCACTATTTCTCGTTCGATCTCCTCAAGTCTTTGAAGTAGACGAAAAGCGGCGTCTGCAGTCTCGGTATAGGAGTGCAAGATCGACCTGACGTTCACGCATGACGGCAGGGGGCTGCTATCGGCGAAAGTCGGACGTCGCTTCCGCCTACACCCCCCGCGCCAACCACGGATCGATATCCTCCTGCTGCGCAATCAGCGCCAGGCCATGCGCAATCGACACGAACTGGTCGCCGGTCTCGATTCGACCGCCGCCGAAGCGCGCCTCGAAGCTTTCGCGCAGCGCCGGCACGTAGGACGTGCCACCGGTCAGGAACACGCGGTCGATGCCCGCTTCCTTCAGGTTCGCGCGCGCCAATGCTTCGTCCACGGAGGACTGGATCGCGCGCACATCGTCCCCGATCCAGCCATCGAACTCGGCGCGGCTGATCGTGCGGTCGAGGTTCAGCTTTCCGGCCTCCAGCCGGAAGCGTCCCGCCGCCCCCTGCGACAGCTGCATCTTCACCTGCGCCACCGCGCGGTAGAGCAGGTAGCTCGCATCCGCATCGAGGAAGCTGATGAACGCCTCGATCAGATCCGGCTGGTCGGACACGCGCAGCAGTTTCACGAGGTCCGCATAATCCTTCGTGTGCCGCATGATCGACAGCTGGTTCCACTGCGCGAACCGGCTGTAATAGGACAGCGGCACCGGCAGCGTCTTGTCGCCGCTCCTGAACGTGCCGCCCTTGCCGAACAGCGGCGAGACGACATGCTCGATGATTTTCTGGTCAAACGCATCCCCCGCAATCCCGATGCCCGCATGCGATAGCGCCTCGGCCCGCAGCTTTCCGCCGCCCGGATCAAACCGGATGATCGAGAAGTCGCTGGTGCCGCCGCCGAAATCCGCCACCAGGATCGTCGCCGGCGCCGTCAGGCGCTGCGCATAGAAGAAGGCCGCCGCCACCGGCTCGTAGACGTGATGGATTGTCTCGAAGCCGAGCCGCTTCAGCGCCGTCTCGTAGCGCGTGCGCGCCAGCGCCTCGTCCGGCTGCGCGCCGGCAAAGCGCACAGGGCGCCCCATCACCACCTGGCGGGGCCACGCCGTTTCCGCCC
>JBGTKN010000123.1:0-2944 GCA_041744615.1 Hyphomonas sp.
GGGCGCCCGAACCTGAACTGTCCTTCAACACGCCGGCACCGGCCGCCCCCCAGGCTGCGGCGCAACCTGCAGCAACGCAGCGCGATGCGCGACTTGTCGGCATCTGGGTGAACGAGGACATCATCAATAGCGGAGGCGGAAATTTTGCGTCCTATACGACGGTCATGACCATGGAACTGCATCCCGACGGCCGGGTTGTGCAGTACACGGAATCCATCGGCGGCGGCGGCGACTGGTCCTATGATGGTGGCAGGACGATCGATTTCGATGGCGAATGGCGCGCCGATGGACGCACATTGTCCGTGTACGCTGCACCCTTGCCGGATTTCACCCCGGCGGCGACATACAGCTTTTCGGGCGAATATCTGGTGACGCAATCCGACATGGGCCGCCTGATCTGGCAGCGCCGGGGATAGACCAATGGGGCAGACCGGTGAGGAACTCCCATGACAGAGCTTGATGGCCTTGGACTGGCTCAACTCGTCCGCGAGAGACAAGTCACGCCGTCGGAGCTACTAGAGACGGCTGTGGCGCGGGCCGTGAAGGCGCAGGGGCGAGTGAACTGCTTTGCAGCGCTTTATCCCGATCTCGCGCGCGAACAGATTGCCAGGGGCGGACTGAAAGGCGCCTACGCCGGCGTGCCGTTCGTGACCAAGGATCTCGCAGTCGGAGTCAAGGGAGCGCCGTTGACGGGCGGTAGCCGGGCCTACAAGGATGTGGTGAGTGCGGACGATTCGACGCTGGTGAAGCGCTATCGGGAGGCGGGCCTCGTCTTCTTCGGCTCGACAACGACGCCGGAGTTTGGCCTGACGCTGACAACTGAGTCCACGCTTTATGGCCAGACGCGCAATCCATGGGACCTGACGCGCATTGCGGGTGGCTCGTCAGGGGGCGCGGCGGCGGCCGTGGCCGCGGGCGTGTTGCCGGTGGCGCAGGCGAGTGATGGTGGAGGATCAATCCGTATCCCGGCCGCGTGTTGCGGCGTATTTGGGCTGAAGCCGTCTCGCGGTCGCATACCGATGGGCCCCTCGCGCACCGAAGGCTGGAATGGTCTGTCGACGGTGCATGTGGTGAGCCGTACGGTGCGTGACAGCGCGGCGTTGCTGGACCTGACGCACGGTGCGGAAACCGGCAGCCGCTATGATGCAACGCTGCCAGCCCGGCCTTACCTCTCAGAATTGGACCGCGACCCAAAGCAACTGCGCATAGCCCTGTGGCGCACAGCGCCGAACGGGACAAAACCGGACGCGGACGCGACTGCCGGACTGGAGGAGACGGCCAAGCTGCTCGAAAGCCTCGGGCACATTGTCGTTGAAGCCGGACCGATGCTGAACGGCGAAGCACTCGGCAAGGCAGGGCTCTTCACCATTTCTGCCAACATCGCCGCACAGCTGGACGAGCATGGCGCCGCGCGGGGCCGTCCGGTCACGGATGATGAGATCGAACCTGTGACAGCGGGCATGGTACGCCTCGGCCGGACCGTGCCGATGGTGGAGCTTGCGAAGGCCAACAACGTGTTCATCACCGCCGCGATCCAGTACGAACACTTCCTCGATACGGGCGGATTTGACGTGACGCTGTCGCCGACACTGCACCGCGCGCCTGACCTGCTCGGAACCATGGCGCTGACGGCCGACACGCAGAAGATGGGCGATGCCGTGGCCGGGTTCGCGCCGCATTGCGCAGTGTTCAACCAGATGGGCGCGCCGGCGATGTCCGTACCTTTGTACTGGACCGCGCCGACGGCAACCGCGCAGGGCGGCCTGCCGATCGGCATGATGTTCGGCGCGCGCTATGGACAGGAAGGCCTGCTTCTGGCGCTTGCCGGGCAGCTCGAGCGTGCCGCTCCCTGGGCCCACCGCAAACCTCCGGAATGGGTGGGCTGAGCTTGGACGCGCGCTCCTGGCATGCGGGCGGCTGTCATTGCGGCGCCGTGCGGTTCGAAGCCGAACTGCCACACGCTTTTGAAGTCGAGGACTGTAATTGCTCAATGTGCGCCATGAGCGGCAATATCCATGTCATTTTGCCCTCCAGCCGGTTCCGGCTTGTTCAGGGGGCGGACAATCTGGCGGAGTACTCCTTCAACACGCAACGCGCGCGCCACCTGTTCTGCAAGATCTGCGGGATCAAGAGTTTCTATATCCCGCGCTCGAACCCGGACGGCTTCGCCGTCACCTGGCGTTGCCTTGATGATTGGGCGGCTTTGGACGTGACTGTAACGCCCTTCGATGGGCAGAACTGGGAAGCCAATTCCGCAAGGCTGGCCCACAAGTCGAGGGACTAAGGTTCCTCGCGCGGCGCGTCGCCGTCCCTGCGATCCTTGAGCTTCCCGACCCGCTCACCTCGCCGCCCTCGTTTTTCCATGTTTCCGGACATGATTTTCGATACCAGAGCGCGCTGCGCCGGGGAGAGTTCGGCGAGACCGTCAAACATGTGGTTGCCAACAGTCTCACGGGCCACACGGTCAGTCTCGCGCAGCCGGTCAAGCGCTGCGCGCGCGGCGGTATCGTCGTAGACTTCGGCGCTGAGCACGGTGGCCAGCTCCCGTTCGGCTTCGCGCCGCACCGCCATTGCATCACGGCCGGCTTCGAAGCTCTCGCGCATCAGCTGGCGCACGCCTTCGCGCTCTGCGTCGGTCAATGCGATGGCCGGCTCACCCCGTCCACGGTCCCGGCCCGGATCCGGTTTCGGCGGCCCATTGAGGAAAATGCCGGCCAGCAAGCCGACCAGCAAGAGATTGGCGAGGACGGACAAGCTCAGCCAGAAAGGGAAGCGCCGGACCTCTGGTTGTTGTTCGCTCATCAGCCCAGTTCCTCAGTGAACGCTGCCGGATCGAATCCGAGCGCGTGTTCAAGAACGATCTCGACTTCGTCCGTGTCGCTGGCCGCGCTGGCCGCCGGGGCAACCATCACGCCCATGAAGAGGCCCGCCGCAAGGGCTGCAA
>JBGTKN010000124.1:0-1978 GCA_041744615.1 Hyphomonas sp.
ATCGACGAGATCGGCACGATGGTGATCACCGACCGCGCCAAGGACGTGATCAAGTCGGGCGGCGAGTGGATTTCCTCCATCGACATCGAGAATATCGCCGTCGGCCATCCCAAGGTCGCCAACGCGGCCGCCATCGGCATCTACCATCCAAAATGGGACGAGCGCCCGCTGCTGATCGTGCAGGCCAAGCCCGGCGAAAATCCGACCAAGGACGAAATCCTGAAATCCCTCGAAGGCAAGATCGCCAAATGGTGGACCCCGGATGATGTCCAATTCGTCGAGGCGATTCCCCTCGGCGCCACCGGCAAGATCAACAAGCTGGCGCTGCGCGAGACTTTCAAGGACTACAAGCTGCCGACTGCCTGAGACCGTCCTTGCACAGAGATATCCTGTTCCTGCTGAAGCCGGGCTTTACCGATCCGGCCCTGCCGGAACAGGATTTCTATTGCTGGCACTGCGCCCTGATAGAGGGCGTGCTTGCCTCGTTCCCACACCTCGGTGAGAACCTGGACGTGCGCCGCATCGCCTTTCCTCGGCCTCGCGCGGAAGTGATCGCCCTGATCGGCGAAGCCAACCAGTCGCTCCCGGTGCTGGTCCTATCAGCGCGCGCCCCCTCCGGGGTGGCTCCGGCCACCCATGCGGGCCGGGGATTCGTCAGCGACCCGATGGCCATCCTTGACGCGCTCCATCAGCGCCATCACTTCCCTCAGCGGCATCCCTGACCCGGCCCATTGCAGGTGGCGCAGAAAGGGTTAGGTTCCGCCGCAACCGGGAGGCATCAGAATGACCGCAGACTCAGAGATCAGCACAGCGCCTGCACAATCGGCAGGCTGGCGCGGCAAATTCGCGGGCTTTGCGCTTGCGCTCTCGGTCTTCTCCGTCCTCTGGTTCGCAATCGCCGCCGTCGGCACCAAGCTCGGCCTGTGGACCTGGCAGTTCGGCCTCGGGCAGATGACCATCGGCTGGGGACCCATGCTGCTCATGGCGGCTGCCGGCATCTCGGTACTCGCGGTCATCGTCTCGTTGATCAAGGCGCCCCGCAAGCAGGCCTTCATGCTAGCTTTCGCCGCGCTGCTGATTTCCGGTCTCGCCTTTGGCCGAGTTGCCGCCTTCGGGGCAGGGGCTGCGCGCCTGCCGCCGCTACATGATATCCAGACCGATTGGTCAGAGCCGATCCGGCCGAGCGACGCCCTTGCCGTCGAGCGGGAAGCCACCGGCGCCCTGAATCCGGTTGAGGACGATCCGGTCATCATTGACGGCGCCAACAGCCGCTGGCCCGGCATGGGCGGCCGCCGCGTCGCCGAAGTCCAGGAAGCGGCAGAGTTCGATCCGGAAACTCACAAGTCGCCGAAACAGACGCCCTATCCGAAGATTGCCCCGCTGGTCACGGACGCCAGCCCGGACGCCGCTTATGTCGCCGCGCTCGGCGCTGTGGAAGCACGGGGCTGGAACGTGGTTTTGGCGGACCCCGACGACGGCCTGATCGATGCCACCGAAGAGAGCTTCTGGTTCGGCTTCACGGACGACATCATGATCCGCGTCCGGAGCGAGGGCGAGGGTTCCCGGATCGACGTCCGCTCGACCAGCCGCGTCGGCCTTTCCGACCTAGGCGCCAACGCCAAACGCGTCCGCAACCTCCTCGACGAAATCGAAACCCGTCTCGGCAAAGGCGCCTGACACCCTGCGCCCGAGCGAAAAAGCGCAACGGCGCGACAACTAATGAGAATGAATGAGAAATTTTCGACACCCCTGATGCACGGCGTGCATCAGGGTGAAGCAGGTTGAAGCCGGAGGTCGAACGCAGGAAGGGAACTTGTGCCCATAAAAACCACGCGCTCCACTACACAAATCCCATCCCGATCAAGCCGTTTTAAGTTGCTTCCCCAATCCTTGCGCTACACCTCCGCCCACGGAGTTATACTTTAGGCATGATTGCAGATTTTCTTCCAGCCTGAGAACTTTCACCTCCCATTGTAAA
>JBGTKN010000125.1:0-8229 GCA_041744615.1 Hyphomonas sp.
CCAGGATTGCCCGTCGAGGAAATCACGCTTGCCAAGGTCGCGACCGTCGGTGCGCCGCGCATCGGGCTGGGCGCGGTGCCCGCCGCGCATTGCGGGGCGCATGGATGGATGTCGCCGTCCTGGATTATCGGGCGCGTTTCGGATTCTGTGCCCAATCTCCTTTTTGACTGGCGCAACCGCGTTGGCCAGAACGCCGGTGGCCGGCGGATGGGCGCGGCGGTGCTCGAATACCGCATCCGCTATCACCGCATGCCGCGCGAGGGCGACCAGTTCGCGGTGCACACCTCGCTCGGAAAGGTGGCGGGTAAGACGCATAACCTGATCCACTGGATCATGGATCCGCAGACGGGCGGCGCCTGGGCAACCTGCGAAGTAATCGCGATCTCGCTTGACCTTGATGCGCGCAAAGCGGTCGAGGCGCCGGCGGAAATGATCGCGGAGCTGGAGAAGATCGCGCCGCGGGGCTTGTCGATCTAAAGATATTCTCCAAGTATTTCCGAGAGGGCCGGGATGTCCTTCGGGTTGAGGCCTGCGATGTTGATGCGGCCGGAGGATGGCATGTAGACGCCGTGCCTGTCGCGCAGTTCGAGTGTCTGCGCGGCGGTGACCGGCAGCTGTGAGAACATGCCGTTCTGGGCTTTCAGGGCGGCGAGCGCGTTTGAGCCGGTGGCAGAGACGAGGGCGTCCGACAGCGCTTCCCGCAGGACTTTCATCCGTGTACGCATCGCATTGAGTTCGTTTTCCCATTCGTTGCGTAGCTCGGCGTCGCCGAGGATCGTCGCGACGATGCCGGCCCCGTGGGCCGGCGGCATCGACCAGGTGGCGCGGCCATTGTCGGCGACGTGGGTGGTGGCCGCCTCGATGCCGGCTTCGCTTTCGCCGAGGACGAGGAAGCAGCCAGTGCGTTCACGGTAGAGGCCGAAATTCTTGGAGCAGGAATAGGCGACCATCGCCTCGCCGGATTCGGCCATTAAGGCCCGCACGCCGTCCATGTCGCGGTCGAGGCTCTGGGCGAAGCCGTGATAGGCGACGTCCAGCATGACCAGCAGTCCCTTCTCTTTTGCCAGCGCGCCGACGGCTTTCCAGTCGTCAATATGCGGATCGATCCCGGTCGGGTTGTGGCACGGGCCCTGGATGATTACGCCGTCGCCGGCTTCGGCGGCAGAGAGGTCCGCCAACATGCCGAGCCGGTAGAATTCGCCGTCGCGCGCGTAGGCATATTCCTTCACTTCGAGGCCGAGGGATTTGACGACGTTCGGATGGTTCGGCCAGGTCGGCTTCGAGACCCAGACGCGCTTCGCTCCGGTCTTGCGCATCAGGCTGACACCCTGGAACAACGCGCCGCAGCCGCCGGGCGCGGTGAAGGATATCGTGCGCCCTTCCTTGCGGGCGGGATGGTCCTTGCCGAAGACGAAATCCTCGATATGGCCGCAGAAATCAGTGTTGCCGCGCTGGCCTTCATAGACTTTCGTCGTCTGCGCCGCGAGGAGGCGGGCTTCGGCTTTCTTGACTGCCGACAGGATCGGCGTCTGGCCCGCGAGGTCCTTGTAGACGCCGACGCCGAGATCGTACTTGTCGGCGCGCGGATCGGCGCGGAAGGCCATCATAAGGCCGAGCAAAGCGTCTGGCGGGAGCGTGGACAGGGCAGCGAAATGCGACATGGGAAACATCCGGAAAAGGTGGCGCAGCCCTAGCGGCTTTTGCCCGCGCGTGAAACCCCGCGACGCGGGGGAAGGAATTGCGTGCCCGCCCGCGAGACGTGAAAGTGGGCTCCAGCGAAACCAAGGGAGACGCCGATGACCGCCTATGTAATCCTGATCCGCGAGAAACTGCGCGACGCCGAGGCGATGGCGAAGTATGGCGCCGCCGCGGGCGACGCGCGGGGCGGCCACAAGATCACGCCGCTGGCCTTCTACGGCAAGCATGAGGTGACCGAAGGCGCGGCCGCCGACGGCGTTGTCATTCTGGCCTTCCCGACGATGGCCGAAGCCAAGGCGTGGTATGAGAGCCCGGAATACACGGCGGCCAAGGTACACCGGTTCCAGGCGGCAGATTACAGGGTGTTGTTTGTAGAGGGTGTCTAGCTCTTGAAAGCCCCTTCTTTTGGGTGAGGGGGTTTTAAGGAAGCTAGACCAGTGTCGCCTCGGTCTTCGCCTTAACTTCGTCCATCGTGACGCCTGGGGCGAGTTCGATGACTTTCAGGCCGCCGGGGACGACATCCATCACGCAGAGGTCGGTGATTATGCGGTCGACGACGCCCTTGCCGGTGAGCGGCAGGGTGCATGTCTTCAGCACCTTGGATTCGCCGGCCTTGTTGGCGTGGTCCATGACCACGACGATGCGTTTGACACCGGCAACGAGGTCCATCGCGCCGCCCATGCCTTTGACGAGCTTTCCTGGGATCATCCAATTGGCGAGGTCACCGTTCTCGGCGACTTCCATGGCGCCGAGGATGGCGATGTTGATATGGCCGCCGCGGATCATCGCGAAGCTGGTCGCCGAGTCGAAGAAGCTGGTGCGCGGCAGCGTGGTGATCGTCTGCTTGCCGGCGTTGATGAGGTCGGCGTCTTCCTCGCCCTCATAGGGGAAAGGGCCCATGCCGAGCATGCCGTTCTCGCTTTGCAGCGTCACGTCCATGCCTTCGGGGATGTGGTTGGCCACCATTGTCGGGATGCCGATGCCGAGGTTGACGTAGTAACCGTCGTGAAGCTCTTTCGCGGCGCGGGCCGCCATCTCGTCGCGTGTCCAAGGCATAGGTGTCAGCTCCTTGTGGATAATGAAGGCCAGGCCGTGAATGTGCCGATGGCAAAGCACGCGCCGAGCGCAAACACGAGCGCCGATGACACGGCGCGAAACGTGGAATTATGTTCCGGCAGCCAGAGCGACGGCACGAAGACTGCGACGGCGCGCAGCAGCAGTACCACCGAGATCAGCACGAGGGCCAGGCGGAGCAATGGCAAGCGAACCATCAAGCCAGCCGCCGAGAAAGCGATCAGTGCCCAGACGAGCAGCACGCCTGCGATGGCCGCCGTGATGACATGTGGAAACATCGCGCCGCGCTCCACCGCGCTGGCCATCTGGTTTCCGGCACCGAGAAAGCGATACCAGTCCGCGCCGCCGAGGATGCAGGCAACATGCGCGGCGGCCGCGGCAAGGCTACCTGCACCGGCCAACACGAGCCAGGGGTTGGCAGACAGGTTCATTAACCGGGCCGCTTCCGAACCGTGCGCTGTTCGATGCGTTTCTCGACCGTGCCCTTGATGATACGTTGGACGAAGACGCCCGGCAGGTGAATATGGTCCGGGTCCAGATCGCCCGTCGGCACGATCTCCTCGACTTCGGCAACGGTGACCTTGCCAGCCATGCCCATAGGCGGGTTGAAGTTGCGGGCAGTCTTGTTGAAGATCAGGTTGCCTTGCGTGTCGGCTTTCTCGGCCTTTATGATCGAGAGGTGGGCGACGAGGCCGGTTTCGAGGATATAGGTTTCGCCGTTGAACTCGCGGTGTTCCTTGCCTTCGGCGACGAGCGTGCCGACACCGGTCTTGGTGTAGAAGCCGGGAATGCCTGCCCCGCCTGCCCGGCAGCGTTCGGCTAGCGTTCCTTGCGGGTTGAACTCGAGCTCTAGCTCGCCGGAAAGGTACTGGCGCTCGAACTCCCTATTCTCGCCGACATAGGACGAGATCATCTTTTTAATCTGGCGCGTTTTCAGCAGGAGGCCGAGGCCGAAATCATCGACGCCGGCATTATTCGAGATTGCGGTGATGTCCTTCGCGCCCGAGTCGCGCAGCGCGAGGATCAGGTTTTCCGGGATGCCGCAGAGGCCGAAGCCGCCGGCCATCACCGTCATGCCATCGAAGGTCAGGCCTTCGAGGGCTTCCTTCGCCGATTTGAAGACCTTGCTTGCCATCCGGCCTGTCACTCCCTGGTCGCGTTGCCGCTGCTGCCTTGCCACTAGCATAAACTGCGGCGCCTGAATGCCCTAGTGCGGCGAAAGTTTCAACAGTTGTTGAAGCGCTTCAGACTTCCGCGACAGTCTGCTCGATGGCTCCGAAGATCGAATGGCCGGAGGCGTCGTTCATCTCGATGCGCACGGTGTCGCCGGCTTTCATGAATGGCGTTTTGGGTGCGCCGTCGCGGACGGTTTCGATCATCCGGATTTCGGCAATGCAGGAGTATCCGAGGCCCCCATCGGCAACCGGGGAGCCCGCACTACCCTCCTTGCCCTTGTTGGAGACGGTGCCGGAGCCGATGATCGTGCCGGCCGAAAGCTTTCGGGTTTTCGCGGCGTGGGCGACGAGGCGGGGGAGATTGAAGGTCGCGTCCACGGCCGCATTGGCGCGGCCGAACGGGGCGCCGTTGAAGTCGACGCGGAGGGGCAGGTGCACGAGGCCGTCCTGCCAGTTGGGGCCCAGCTCGTCCGGCGTGACGGCGACCGGCGAGAAGGCACTGGCGGGTTTCGACTGGAAGAAGCCGAAGCCTTTGGCGAGTTCACCGGGGATCAGGCCGCGCAACGAGACATCATTGCAGAGCATGATCAGCTGGATATGGAGGGCGGCTTCCTCCTCGCTGACGCCCATCGGCACGTCATCGGTGACCACGGCGATCTCGCCTTCCATGTCGAGGCCCCATGCGGCGTCGCCGAGGGGGATGCCGTCGCGCGGTCCGAGGAAGCCGTCCGAGCCGCCCTGATACATCAGGGGATCATAGTAGAAGCTCTCGGGCACCTTGTCGCCGCGCGCGGCGCGGACGAGTTCGACATGGTTGATATACGCCGAACCATCCGCCCACTGATAGGCGCGCGGCAGCGGGCTTTCGCAGTCATGCTCGTGAAAGCGGAAGGTGGGGACGGAGCCGAGTTCCACCTGTCCCGCCAGCGTTTCGAGCTCCGGCCCGTAGATGTTCCACTTGTCGAGCGCGGCCTGCAGCGTCGGTGCGATACGGGCGGCGTCGGTGGCGCGCGTCAGGTCGCGGCTGACGACGACGAGGCGGCCATCGCGCGTGCCGTTGCGGAGGGTGGCGAGTTTCATTTGGGCGTTTCCTCTAAGTTTCCAACCCCTTCTCCCTCTCTGAGGGAGAGGGGGGTTGGCGGTGAGGGTGCGCGCCCTCTCGATTGTTTGCAAGCGTGGTGAGGTCCGCCCCCTCACCCCTGCACCTCTACCCGGCGGAGAGACGGGTTCAGAGTAAGCGAAACCTACTTCGTTTCTTCCCGGATCTTCTGATGCAGCCAGGCCGCATGCCTCGGCGCTTTCTTCGTCGCGCTCCATTCGTCGATCATCGGCTGGGCGACATCCTTGAGCGATTTCATCTGCTCCGGCGTGCTGATGTCGGCAGCCAGTTCAAGCCGGTGGCCGTTGGGGTCGAAGAAGTAGATCGACTTGAAGATGCCATGGTGCGTCGGGCCGAGGACATCGATGCCGAGGGATTCGAGGTGCGCCTTGGCGGCGTGAAGTTCGTCGAGCGAGCCGAGGCGCAGGGCGATGTGCTGGACCCAAACGGGCGTGTTCGGGTCGCGGCCCATTTCGGGTTGCTCGGGCAGCTCGAAGAAAGCGAGCACGTTGCCGTTCCCGGCATCGAGGAAGATGTGCATGTACGGATCATAGGCGCCCGTCGAGGGTACATGGTCCTCGGCAATCGCCAGCTGGAACTCCATGCCGAGCGTCTTCCGGTAAAACTCCACCGTCTCTTTGGCATCCTTGCAGCGATAGGCGACGTGGTGGACGCCGCGAAGTTTGGGAGTTGCCATTACACCTTCTCCTTCACGCCGATCACGCCGCGCTCGACCTGGTCGCGTTCGATGGATTCGAAGAGGGCCTTGAAGTTGCCTTCGCCGAAGCCTTCCTTGTAGTCGCCCTTGCGCTGGATGAACTCGAAGAAGACTGGGCCGATCTGCGGCTGGGCGAAGATCTGCAGTAGCAGGCGCGGCTCGCCGCCTTCGGTCGTGCCGTCTAGCAGGAGGCCGCGCGCCTTGAGGGCGGCTTCGTCTTCACCGTGGCCCGGCAGGCGTTCGGAGAGCATCTTGTAATAGGTCTCGGGCGGCGCCGTCATGAAGGGCACGCCGCGTTTTTTCAGGTCATCCCAGCAGGCATAGAGGTCGTCGCAGATCAGGGCGATGTGCTGGATGCCCTCGCCGTTGAACTCGCGCAGGAATTCCTCGATCTGGCCGCCGCCGCCCTTGCCTTCCTCGTTGAGCGGTATGCGGATCTTTCCGTCCGGCGCTGTCAACGCCTTAGAGGTCAGGCCCGTATATTCGCCCTTGATGTCGAAGTAGCGGATCTCGCGGAAATTGAAGAGCGTCTCGTAGAAGTCCGCCCAATACTTCATGCGGCCGCCATAGACGTTGTGCGTCAGGTGATCGATCACCTTGAATCCGGCGCCTTTCGGATGGCGCTCAACCCCGGGCAGGTATTCGAAGTCGATGTCGTATATGGAAAGCTCGCCCGCGCCGCCGTCATAGCGGTCGATCAGGTAGATGATCGAATTGCCGATCCCCCGGATGCCAGGGATGTGCAGTTCCATCGGCCCGGTCTTGGCCTCTACGGGCTCGCCGCCTTGCTTGAGGAGGTGGTCATAGGCCTTGCGGGCATTCTTGACGCGAAAGCCCATGCCGCAAGCCGACGGCCCGTGCTCGCGCGAGAAATACCAGGCGGCGGAGTTCGGCTCATAGTTCGTGATCAGGTTGATGCCGCCCTGGCGCCAGAGTTCGACATCCTTGGACCGGTGGCGGGCAACCTTCGTGAAGCCCATGGTTTCGAACACCGGCTCCAGCACGCCCTTGTCGGGCGCGGAGAATTCGATGAACTCGAAACCGTCGAGCCCGGCGGGATTGTCGAAAAGATCGGCCATGGGACGGGGTCCTGTCTTGCAAGGCGGGATAAGATAGTTTCATATGTAACTAATATTGCCTCGCCCTGCAAGCGAGTCCAGAGGATCCGATGCCTGAAAAGACCCACCCCGCGCCCCTGCGCCTTGCGACCTTCCTGCCGTTCCGGCTGTCGGTGCTCTCAAACGCCGTCTCGCAGCGGATCGCGGAATTGTATGACCGGGAATTCGGGCTCTCGATTTGGCAATGGCGCGTGATGGCGGTGACGGCCGACACGCCCGGCATCAGCGCGACCGAGATCGGTCAGCGCACGCAGATGGACAAGGTGGCCGTGAGCCGCGCAGTCGCCGGGCTGATCGAGGTAGGCTATCTTGAGCGGCGTCCGTCCACAGACGATGCGCGGCGGTCAAACCTGGTGCTGACGCCCGCCGGCATCGGCATCTACGAGCTGATCGTGCCGCTGGCGCTGGCGGAGGAAGCGCAGCTGGTGGGTGCATTGTCCGAGAAGGAACAGACGGAGCTGGCGCGGCTGATGGGTAAGCTCGCGAAGGCGGCCTCGCCGGAGCGGGATTTGTGGTGAGGCCTACCCCGCCCGCCGTCGCCGCTGGCGCAGGTTCCGCGACACTGGGCCGTCTTCTTCCAGCGTCAAGCGCTCCACCAGACGCGCGATGAAAGCCGAAAGCTGATCACGGATTTCGTAGGGCGCTTCCATCGGGAGGAAGTGGGAGGTGCCGCGGATGCCGCGCATCATCAACGAGGGATTCTTCTGGATGATCTCGGCACGGACCTTGTCGGAGATCACCGAGTCACGGCTGGGGCGCAGGATCACAATCGGAATGTTCTTCTTGCGCACTTGGCCGAGCGCGCTCCACGGCGCGTTGCGCTGGGCGCCGAAGGTGGCCGCTTCCCATTTCGGGGTGCAGAGCAGTTTCCAGCTCTGCTTCTCCGCGTCCGCCGGACCGTTGTCCGCGCGGTCGAGACCGTCGAGCAGATAGTCGGCGAGGAAGGGTTCGCGCCAGGATTTGAAGGCGGGCTTGCCGGAATAACCGTCCAGCGCCTCGCGGAAGGAACTGAACTCGCCGCGCCGCCTGCGGGCGCGCGAGGCCATGTGGTTGCGCCGGAACAGCCAGTTCACGGGCGGGAAGACATGGTTCCAGAAATAGGTCTTGCGCGACATGATCACGGGGTCGGCGAGCACGAGGCCTTTCACGAGGTCCGGGCGCTTGCCGGCAACCAGGAGCGCGACGCAGCCGCCCATCGAATGGCCGCCCAGCACGACGCCCTGCGGCGCTTCGTTTTCGAGGAACTCGATCACGTCATCGCGGTACTTGTTCCAGGAGGCGAGCCCGCCCTTGGCCGGCATCGAGGAGCGGCCATGCCCGCGCAGGTCGAGCGCGGCGACGCGCGCG
>JBGTKN010000126.1:0-2758 GCA_041744615.1 Hyphomonas sp.
CCGGCGGTCGCGGCGGCGTCTTCGGCCTTGCGGGCGGCGATGCGGGCGCTATCGATCCGGCTCATCTGGCCGGCGCCAATACCGACGGTGACGCCGTCTTTCGCGTAGAGGATCGTGTTGGACTTCACGTGCTTGGCGACGCGCCAGGCAAACAGGAGGTCGGCGAGTTCCTGCTCGGTGGGGGCGCGTTTGGTGACGACTTTCAGGTCAGCGCGCGTGATGCGGCCGGCGTCGCGGTCCTGCAGCAGGAAACCGCCCGCGACGGTCTTGGCGAAGATGCCCTGGGCGACGGGGTCCGGCAGGCCGTCTGTGATAAGCAGGCGGAGGTTTTTCTTCTTCGCGAAGATCGCCTCGGCCGCGGCGCTGGCGCCGGGGGCGATGACGACTTCGGTGAAGATGTCGGTGATGACCTTTGCGGCCCTCTCGTCCAGCGGACGGTTCAGCGCGACGATGCCGCCGAAGGCGGAGGTGGGATCGCACGCGAGGGCTTTGGCGTAGGCCTCGATGATGTCCGTACCCAGAGCAACGCCGCAGGGGTTGGCGTGCTTGATGATGGCGACGGCGGGGGTGTCGCTGCCGAGCTCGCCGATCAGTTCATAGGCGGCATCTGTGTCGTTGATGTTGTTGTAGGAGAGTTCCTTGCCCTGCAGCTGACGCGCGGTGGCCACCCCCGGGCGCTTCTCGCCGGTGATGTAGAAGGCGGCGTTCTGATGCGGGTTTTCGCCGTAGCGCAGGGATTGCTGGAGGCGTCCGCCGATCGCAGCCCAGTCTGGCGCGTTGTCGCCATTCTGGCGGGCGAACCACTGCGAGATCGCGGCGTCATAGGCGGCGGTGCGCGCATAGGTTTTCGCGGCAAGGCGCCGCAGCGTGGCGTGGGAGACTTCGCCATTTGTGTCCAGTTCGCCGAGCACGGTGGCGACGTCCGACGTGTCCGTGCAGCAGGCGACGAAGGCGTAATTCTTGGCGGCAGCGCGCAGCATGGCGGGGCCGCCGATGTCGATGTTCTCGATACAGGTTTCGAAGTCCGCGCCAGAGGCGACGGTGGCCTCGAAGGGGTAGAGGTTGACGTAGATCAGGTCGATCGGGGCAATGCCATGGGTGCGCGCGTCGGCGACATGGGCCGGGTTGTCGCGCAGGAATAGGAGGCCGCCGTGCACAGCCGGGTGGAGCGTCTTTACGCGGCCGTCCATCATTTCGGGGAAGCCCGTGAGGTCGGCCACGTCCATTACGGGCAAGCCGGCATCCTTCAGGGCTTTCGAGGTGCCGCCGGTGGAGATCAGGTCGGCGCCGTGGCTGCGCAGGCGGGTCGCCTGGTCGATCAGGCCGGTCTTGTCGGAGACGGAGATCAGGGCGCGGCGGATCTTGAGGGGGGCGGTCATGGCGGTCTCCGTGTGGCTCGCGCGGCCTATCACGGGAGCGGCGCCGGTCAAGTTTAGTGGTAGCGGCATCTTGCCGAAAACCGGTTCCCGTTTTCGGGACGCCGCTCAAGACTCGCGGACAAAGGCCCAGCGGATGGCGTTCGGCGGCTGGCTGCCGTCGCCGTTGGGGTCGGCGAAACCGGCGAGGACGATCTGCTCGGGTTGCTCGACGATGCCGCGGGCGAGGTAGACGGTCTTCTCGAGGCGGGCGCCTTCGTGGCTGGTGCGGAAGCGCCAAACGGTGCCGCTGTCGGAGAACAAGCGGATCGCGTCCTTGCCCATCATCGCGGTGACGGTGGGGTGGAGGTGGAAGCGGATCTCGAACGGGATGAACTTCTTCTCGTCATTAAAGGCCTGGGCAACGGGGCGCACGAGCGAGTCTTCGCCGGTTAGCCGGTCGCCCTCGCCGGAGATGAAGATGCGGCGGCGGTGCAGCAGGCCGTAAGCGGCCTTGTAGCCGGCATGCTGGGCGTCGAGCCAGATCTCGGCGGCCTCCTCGAGGCGTTTGGCGGCGATGCCTTCCGGGCCGATCAGGGCGCGCAGGCGGGTCTCGTCATTGACGATGAAGCTCGCCGAATCGCGCCCGCCGAGGACGAGGGTGGAATGGGCCGAGGTGCGGCGGACGGCGGCCTGCCAGTCGACATTGACCTCGGCGGAATAACCGCAGGAGGTGACGATGCGGGCGGGGCCGTCCGAGAGTTCGAAGCTGAGGGCGCCGGCGCGGGCATGGTCGCCGAACGGGCGGGGCGGAGCCTCGCCGCAATCGAGCACGACGCGCAGGCCGCCCTTCTCGACTTTCTGGAAGCCCGACTTCGGCGCGAACATGAACTTGCGGGGCGGCGCGGGCAGGCGGGCGAGGACGGCGGCGACGACTTCCGGGCGGGATTCGTCGCCGTCATGGAAGGTGTTGAGGGCGCCGTCGCCGGTCTGGAAGAAGGCGAGCATGGCGCCCATGCGGGGGATCCACTTGTCCAGCCATCCGGGCACCGGGCGGCCGGCACGCTCGAGGGCGAGCGCAAGCGTCTGCAGGTGGATCAGGGAGGAGAGGATGTGCGCCGGGCTGCGGGTGACATGGCCGCCATCGGGCAGGATCTGGGCGGTGCATTCGGATTCGAGCCGCTCCAGAGCGTCGCCGAGTCCGGAGCAGGCGCGCAGGCAGAGCGCGTTGGCGACGAGCACGACCGCGCCGAGCCAGCGCGATTTCGGATCGTGCACCGAGCCGATGGTTTCGTGGATATAGCGCAGCTGGCGGGCGAGGGCGTCGACGCGGGCGGTGCGTGCCTCGACGGTGCCCGCCTCCAGCAGGGCGGGGCCGCAGCGCAGCCAGTTCCAGCAGCGGC
>JBGTKN010000127.1:0-2428 GCA_041744615.1 Hyphomonas sp.
TGTGAGGAATGTGCGCGCGCTGCCGACCGACCAGATCGTGCTGCGCGAGAACTGGCTTGCCGCCTATCAGTTCCTGACGCCGCAGGCGGCGGCCAAGCTCAGCGAGATTGCCCGCCAGGATGATCCGTTTGCGAACACGGGTCTTGCCGGGCGCACGGTCCATGTCCGCTCGATCGTGCAGCGTTCGGACAAGTCCTGGCAGGTCAGCTGGAGCGAGGAGACGGGGCGCGCCGGCCGGACCGAACGCGCCAACTATACGGGCCTCTTCACTGTCACCCATGCCCCGCCCCGCAGCGCCGACGAGATTTCCAAAAACCCGCTCGGCCTCTTCATCACCGCGTTCAGCTGGAGCCGTGACCAATGAGCAGGGCTGGCCTCATTGCGACGTCCTTTCTGGGTCTTGCCGCCTGCGCCACGCCGCAAACACAAGGGCCGGCTGGCCTCACTGAAACAGCCCCCGTCGCAGAAATTCTGCTCCAGGCTGAGCCGGCGGAAGAGCCCATCGCAGAGACCGAACCCGCGCTCCAAACAGAAGCGACGCCAGACCCGGAACCAGAAGCGCCCCAGACACCGGAGCCAGCCTCCAAGAAGCCGGAACGTGTCAGCGCGCCGCCGCAATCGCTCGCCGAGGTCAACAAGGCCGCGCGCCAGGGCGCTGCCAACGCGGTCTATGAGGACGCGGCGCTCGTCTATGCCTATGCGCCCGGCGCGCTCTACGAGCTCCAGACTGCGCCGTCCTATATCTCGACGATCCTGCTTGAGCCCGGCGAGACGGTGCTGGACATTGCGGCCGGCGATACGACCCGCTGGATGGTGTCGCAGACGCTGACGGGTACGGGCGAGACCAGCCGCACACTGATCATCGTCAAACCGCTCGCCGCAAAACTCAAGACCAATATCGTGCTCGCAACGGACCGGCGGGCCTACCTGATCGAGGCGGTCTCGGTCGCCGGCGACACCTACACGGCGCAGGTCGCCTGGTCCTATCCGAAGCCTCCGGTTCCGGAGGCGCCGCCCCCGCCACCTCCTCCGCCTCCCCCGGTGCTCAACTATGGCTATGATATCACCCCGCCCTGGCGAAAGGCGCCTGTCTGGACGCCGGTCAGCGTCTGGGATGATGGCAGGAAGACCTGGATCGCGTTCAGCTCGAATGTCGCGGCCGCCGACATGCCGCCGCTGTTCGTGCGGACGGGGGAAGGTCTTGAACTCGTCAACTACCGGGCCGAGGGCCAGACCTATCTGGTCGACCGCCTGTTCGACCGGGCAGAGCTGCGCCTCGGACAGAAAAGGCCCATCACCGTGCGCATCGACCGGAAGGAGGCGGCCCGCCCATGACAAATGCAGCGCCCTCGCCCCAGCCCGCAAATCCCGTCGATATCCGCGCCCACCCGCCCTCGCCGAAACGCCTGTCGCGCCGTGTGCTGATGACCGGCGCCGGTGTGTTCGGCGCCATCGTGGTCTTTGCCGTGCTGACCGGTCTCTCGGACCGGCCTGCCAATGCCGGGCCTGCAGCAAATGAACCGCGCGCCGTGGCCACTACCAACCTGCCGGAAGCGCTGACATCGAGGCCGGCGGACTATTCCAAAACACTGGCGCTGCCTGCCCGCGACCCGAACGAACCGCGTGACATGCTCTGGGGCGATGCCGGCCCGCCGGAAGGGTTCGGCCTGGAGGACGATCTCTACCTTCCGGAAGACAGTGGCTGGACAGACGAGCAGGAAGACTCAGGCTACCAGGACACCTATCGATCCGAGCCAGCCGTTCAGCGTCCCGAGGCGCCGGCCCCGCTCTTCTTCGAGCAACGCCCGCTATCGGCCAAGCCCCTGACCCACCAAGTTACACTCAAGGACGAAGCTCCCGGCGCCTATCGCCCGCCTGCCTCGCCTTATGAGCTGCAGGCCGGCACAGTGATCCCTGCCGCGCTGGTGACCGCGGTCAATTCTGACCTGCCGGGCAAGGTCATCGCGCAGGTAACGGCGCCGGTCTATGACAGCGTCACGGGTGATCATCTCCTGATCCCGCAGGGCGCCCGTCTCATCGGCACGTACGAGAGCGAAGTGCTTTACGGCGATACGCGCGTGTTTCTCGGCTGGGACCGGATCATCATGCCGAATGGCTGGTCTCTGGACCTCGGCGGAATGGCCGCCACCGACCCCAGCGGCGCCTCTGGCGTCTCGGACAAGACCGACAACCACCTCGGCCGCCTCGGCGGCGCGATTGCGCTCTCCGCCGTACTCAGCATTGTCGCCAATGAAGCCGAAAGCGACGACGATCAGGGGTTCACCCGCAGCCTCGGCGACGCCGCCGCCCAGGAGGCCGCCCGCACCGGCGGCCGTATCGTCGATCGCGAACTCACCATCCGCCCTACCCTGCGCGTGCGGCCCGGCGCACCTGTGCGAGTGCTGGTGACCAATGATTTGACGCTGAT
>JBGTKN010000128.1:0-2108 GCA_041744615.1 Hyphomonas sp.
ATCGTCGGCGCGCAGGTGCCGCTCGGTACCGGCCTCGCCTTCGCGAACAAGTATCGCGGCAATGACCATGTCAGCCTTGCCTATTTCGGCGACGGCGCGGCCAACCAGGGCCAGGTCTACGAAGCCTTCAACATGGCGAGCCTCTGGAAGCTGCCGGTGATCTACGTGATCGAGAACAATATGTACGCGATGGGCACCAGCGTGGAGCGTGCCTCCGCCGAGGTCGAGCTTTTCAAGCGCGGCATCAGCTTTGAGATCGAAGGCGAGGAAGTCGATGGCATGGATGTGCTGGCAGTGCGGGAGGCAGGCGAGAAGGCCGTCAAGCATGCGCGCGCCGGCAATGGGCCTTATATCCTCGAAATGAAAACCTACCGCTATCGCGGCCACTCGATGTCCGATCCCGCGAAGTATCGCAAGCGCGAGGAAGTCGACGACATCCGCACGCACCACGACCCGATCGAAGGCCTCAAGGGCCAGCTGATCGAACAGGGCCATGCGACCGAAGACGATCTCAAAAAGATCGACAACGAAATCAAGGCAATCGTGAAAGAGGCCGCGGACTTCTCGCTCGAGAGCCCGGAGCCTGATCCGAGTGAGCTGTGGACGGATGTTCTGATCGAGGAAGGCGCTCGATGATTGCCGAACTTTCCTGGCTCTCCGCCACCGCCGCGCTGTTCTTCGTCTACATCCTCGGCGAAGTTGTCACCGGCAATATGCAATACAAACCGAAAGACCTGCTCGGCCCGAGGGACAATCTTGCACCCTACAGCCCCGGACTCGGCCGCGCCAAACGTGCGACGGCCAACATGATCGAGGCGATGTGCATCTTCGTGCCAGTGGTACTGGTTGCTGTCCTCAGTGAGCGGACGAACCAGTGGACCGAGCTTGGCTGCATGATCTTCTTCTTTGCGCGCCTCGCCTTTGCGCCGCTTTACTGGTTCGGTGTGCCGGTCGTTCGCACACTGGCTTACTTTGCCGGCGCGGCAGGGTGCATCATGATCTTCCTTCAAGTCCTTCCGTTCACCGGAGCCTGATACATGTCCGTAGACATCCTGATGCCCGCCCTGTCGCCCACCATGGAGGAGGGTACGCTCTCCAAATGGCTGAAGAAGGAAGGCGACACGGTGAAATCCGGTGACATCATCGCCGAGATCGAGACCGACAAGGCGACGATGGAAGTCGAAGCCGTCGATGAAGGTATACTGTCGCGCATCGTCGTGCCGGAAGGCACCGAAGGCGTAAAGGTCAATGCGATCATTGCGGTGCTCGCCTCCGACGGCGAGGACGTTTCGAAGACAGAACCGAAAGAAGAAGCGCCGCCGGCCAAGGCCGAGCGGGCCGAGGCAAAGAACGCCGTGCCTGAAACGGAAAAGCCGAAAATCGCCGCGCCGGTACAGCCGCGCGCCAAAGTGGTGGCGGACGCTTCGGTCCCGGAGGGCACCACGTTTACCGAAACGACCGTGCGCGACGCGCTGCGCGATGCGATGGCCGAAGAGATGCGCCGCGACGAGCGGGTGTTCGTCATGGGCGAGGAGGTTGCGCAGTATCAAGGCGCCTACAAGGTGACGCGGGAACTACTGCAGGAATTCGGCGAGCGCCGCGTGATCGATACGCCGATCACGGAGCATGGCTTTGCCGGTCTGGGTGTCGGAGCGGCCTTTGCGGGTCTGCGTCCGGTTGTCGAGTTCATGACCTTCAACTTCGCCATGCAGGCCATCGATCATATCATCAACTCGGCCGCCAAGACGCTGTACATGAGCGGCGGCCAGATGGGCTGCCCCATCGTGTTCCGCGGCCCGAACGGCGCGGCCAGCCGCGTCGGCGCGCAGCACAGCCACGACTATTCCGCCTGGTATGCGCAGGTGCCCGGCCTCAAGGTCATCGCGCCCTATGATGCGGCGGATGCCAAGGGCCTGCTGAAAGCCGCCATCCGCGATCCGAACCCGGTCGTCTTCCTGGAGCATGAGCTGCTCTACGGCCAATCCTTCCCGGTGCCGGACATGGACGATTTCGTCCTGCCGATCGGCAAGGCGGCGGTGAAGCGCGAAGGCACGGATGTGACGTTGGTCGCCCACTCGCGGATGGTCGGCTTCGCCCTGCAGGCCGCC
>JBGTKN010000129.1:0-2042 GCA_041744615.1 Hyphomonas sp.
TGCGCATCAAGCGGCTTGGCGGCGACCCCGCTGGCCCCGCTGTCGCGGGCGCGGCGCTCGATATCCGGATTGATTTCGGCGGAGACAGCGATGATTGGCGCGGTGAACCCACCCGCCCTCAGCCGCCGCATTGCTTCGAACCCGTCCATTACCGGCATCCTCAGATCCATCAGTACAAGTTCCGGCGTCATCCGCGCCGCTGCGTCCAGCGCTTCGCGTCCGGTTACGGCAACAGTGACGGTAAATCCGGCTGATTCCAAGGCGCGGCGTGCAATCAGCGCGTTTACAGGATTGTCATCTGCGATCAGTACCCGGCCTGCGCCGGCTTCCGTCTCGGGTTCCTCAGCCACGAGGCGCCCGCTGCGCGCCAGCAGTATGCGCTCGGCAATAGACGACATGCGCAGCGGCCGCACCAGCCAACCCCGGCAGCCCAGCTGGCGGAAGCGGCCAATGGCGCCGCGATCTTCCGGACGCAGCACGACCAGCGCCGGCGCCTTGCGGGCCAGCGCGGCGACCATTGCTTCGGGCAGGTCCGCGCCGACGAGCAACACATCGATGCCGGCGGGCACCTCGCCGGTCGACAAATCTATCTGGAATGCTTCGGTTTCGAGGCCGGACATGGCGGCCGCGAGTGCGAGCGTCGTGGCCGGCGGCAGGCCGGCCAGTCCGATCCGTCCTCCAAGGACCGTAGCATCGTGAAGAGGCGGCGCATCCGCCGGCTGAAGCGGCACTTCGACCGAGAAGGTGGCTCCCTCGCCGGGCCGGGAGGCGACGCGGACCGTGCCGCCGAGCAGGTCGGCCAGACGCTTGACGATCGCGAGCCCGAGGCCGACGCCTCCGTCGCGGTAGGCATCGCCGGTCGCCGATTGGCGGAAGGCCTCGAAAAGCCGGTCCTGATCTGCCGGTTCAATGCCGGGCCCGGTGTCGCGCACGTGAAATGCGAGACCAGACTCCCGCGGTTCGACATCGACCAGGACGGCGCCGCAGCTGGTGAATTTCAGTGCGTTGCCGACAAGGTTGAACAGGATCTGCCGCAGACGGCCGGCATCGCCCACATAGATCGGAACCGGCCAACGGACAGCGCGAACGGCCAGATCAAGCCCTGCTGCATGGGCGCGGGGCGCCAGAAGCTCGGCCACTTCGCGGGCGAGATGCAGGGGGCAGAAATTTTCCTGCTCCAATTCGACGGCGGAGGCATCGAGGCGGGCATAGTCGAGCACATTGTTGAGCAGGTCGAGCAGCCGCCCGCCCGACAGCCGGATCGTTTCGGCATACTCGCGCTGTGCCGGCGAGAGCTCCGTTTCCAGCAGCAGCGAGACGGTGCCGAGGATGCCATTGAGGGGCGTGCGAATCTCATGGCTCGCGGTGGCCAGGAAGGCCTGTCCGGGCGATCCGGTCTCGGAAGGGCTGTCTGGAGGCACGGTCATCGGGCGAAACTAGTCCGAATGACTGAGCAGAGCCTTAACCGGTGGGGTTACCGTGCCAAGCATGAACATGACCGAACGAACATACCTAGAACACATTCAAAAGGCTGGCCGATTTTCTTCCACGGCGGCGAGAGCTGCGTCCAGTACTTCTAGACCTGCCCCCTTCTTCACCGCCCGTTCCGACAGGATGCGCCGCCACTGTCGCGCGCCCGGCTCGCCCGAGAAGAGGCCGAGCATGTGACGGGTCATCGCATGCAGACTGATGCCTTCAGCGAGGCGCGCAGCGATGTAGGGCGCATAGGCACGCACAGATTCGGACGCCGTGACCGGCGCGCCGTCACCGAACAGGCGCGAATCAACTTCGCCGAGCAGTCCCGGCGCCTGATACGCCGCACGTCCGAGCATCACGCCGTCAAACGATTTCAGGTGATCCGCACACTGATCGAGTGTGGCGATGCCGCCGTTGAGGAGAATGGTGAGCTGCGGCTGCGCGCGTTTTAGTTCGGCGACCAGGCTGTAGTCGAGCGGCGGAACCTCCCTGTTCTCCTTGGGGCTGAGGCCCTTCAGCCAAGCCGCTCTCGCGTGCACGGTGAACACGGAGCATCCTGCCGCCGA
>JBGTKN010000130.1:0-4680 GCA_041744615.1 Hyphomonas sp.
CGAGCCAGGGCGCGAGGATGTTGGTGTACCAGCCGCCGCCGGGCCAGACCTCGACCACCTTGTCATCGGCTTCGACGCCGAAGAACTCTAGCGTCTCCACCGGGTGGCGCCAGACATCGCGGGCCTTTTCCGCGTCGGTGCGGGTGTCGGACGCGACCGCCTCGGTCAGTGTCATCGCCGGCGCGGTTTCAACGGCGGCGGCCGATTCGACCGAAGCGGGCGCCGGTGTTTTCGCCGGCGTGCACGCGGCAAGCGCCAGGGCCGATACGGCCACGAGTAAAAGTGTTTTCATCGGTGTTTCTCCATCCCCAGGACCTCTTGATAGACCCCATACGCTACCCACATAGGGCTTGTCACGGTGCCGCAAAGCGGGCCGCGGCTGGGGACGTCCTCCTGGCGCCGGGTTTCCGGGCCAGATTCATGGACGTCCACACGTTTCGAAACCGGGTGGTTTTTGCCACTCCCAGTTGCTTTTAGTGAAAGGACTGAACTGCCATGAGCACGATTGACCTCACCCCACTCTATCGCACGATGGTCGGCTTCGACCGACTTGCCGGCATGATCGACCAGGCCTCCCGCCTCGACGGCACGCAAGGCTATCCGCCCTATAATATCGAGCGCGTCGACGAAAACGCCTTCGCAATCGACATTGCGGTCGCCGGTTTCACCGAGGACGAACTCGACATCGAAACCAAGGAAGGCCTGCTCACAGTCGCCGGCAAGAAAACCGAGAACGAGGACGCAGGCGGCCGCAATTTCCTCCACCGCGGGATTGCCCAGCGCAGCTTCATCCGCCGCTTCCAGCTCGCTGATCACGTTCTCGTGACCGGAGCGAGCCTCGAGCACGGCGTGCTCCGGATCGATCTCGTCCGCGAGATCCCGGAAGAGAAGAAAGCCCGCAAAATCGAGATCGGCCAGACCTCCGTTCCGGCCGAGCCCCGACTGATCGGCAAAAAGAAAGCCGCTGACGCGGCATGACCCGCGCCTGAACCTCCGTTCACGGACGAACTCCCGCAGAGCCCCTCCTGCGGGAGTTTTTCGTTTCAGCGGAAGAAGGTGGAAGCGCCCGCGGCCTCGAGGAAGGCGGGAAGGGGCGCATCGCTCATCCGCGCGGCCACTTCGGCCCGCACATTCCCGAACGCCCGCGCGGCGTAGGTTTGGGTCGCCTGCTCGAACAATCCGTCATCGAAGGTGACCGAGAAGCGTTTCTTTTCCCGGGACGCGCTAGCCGCGTTCGCAAACGCCCAGGGCAGGTAGGTGCGCGAGACTTCGCCCTCGAAGATCGGCAGCAGCGTAGCCTCAAGCGCGGCAAGCGGCTCAAACGGCCCGGACGCCTTCGGGTTTTCCATCATTTCACACCAGGCAACCAGGAAGGGCGCACGTTCCCTGATCCACGTGCCCGGTGTCGGGTCGGTCAGCATTTGCTGGAACTGCGCGGCAGTCGCAAAATCCGCCGCGCTCGGCCGGCCGCCGAAAATGAAGAGGTGATCCTGAAGGTGGGTGTTCAGCCGCAGCGCAAAGCGTCGGTAGGAGTTTTCGAGCGTCGCCGCATTCTCGGGCTCGGCGCCGACCAGCGGCAGGCGGGCAAGCATGCGCGTCGCGATCTGCTTCGCCGGCGCCTTGAACGCACGCGGGCGCTTGCCGTCATTCAGCTGCACCAGTACCCTCAGGGCGGCGGCGTCCCGGTCCGGCTGCTGTCCCCAGCGTTGCTGGAACATGCACTTGTTCAGCCACTCGTCCCCATAATCCTCGAGGATAAGGGACAACGCCTGCGCGACCGATTCTTCCGGCTGGGCTGGCGGGTCGGGATAGGCGGCTTCCAGCGCGGCGAGGATCAGCGTCGAATCCTGCGCGGGAGCGTGATGCGGCGAGAGTAGAAGCGGCACGG
Organism: Hyphomonas sp.; assembly: GCA_041744615.1. GTDB lineage: Bacteria > Pseudomonadota > Alphaproteobacteria > Caulobacterales > Hyphomonadaceae > Hyphomonas. Next base: position 1,889 of record JBGTKN010000130.1, read on the forward strand.
TCGGCGTCGCCGCGCTCTTGCGGAACTCTGCCTCGTTGGCCACCGAACGCGACACCCAGTCGAACGCCACGCCCTTGTACAGGAGCGCGGATCTCACCTTCAGCGAGTAAGGAGAAGTCTCGGCACCGAATAGGCGGTAGGCGGTCATCGGATCACTCGCGGTTGCTGGGGCCTGTCTAGGCAGTTCACGCCGGGCTGCCAAGCGCCGTTTGCCCGCGCGCGCGTTCCCCGCTAATCGCACAGGTGACCGGTTGATCCCCGGTAAACCACGACCGGGGCAGGAGACGGCGATGCGGGTGATGCATGTGATGGCGGGGGCCGACGAGGGCGGCGCCGAGAACATCATGCTTGAATCGGTGTTGGCCCTGGCGGAAGCGGGCTATTCCCAGCATGTCGTAACGCGCCCGGGCAACTCGTTCCGCACGGCAAAATTTTCGGGCGCAGGCATCGGCGTTGACACGGCGAGTTTCAACACCTCCTGGCCCTTCCCGACCCGCAGGGTCCTTGCCGATGCGATCAGTGGCTTCAAGCCGGACGTGATCGAATACTGGATGGGCCGCGCCGGACAGTTTGCCCCTCCGGCGTACCGGGCGAGGTCGATTGCCTGGTATGGAGGGTATTACAAGCTTGCCCGGTTCCGAACCTGCGACTGGCATGTCGGGCTGACGATCGACCTACTCCGCCATATTCGCGAACAGGGCGTGAGCGAAGAGCGCTCGGCGATTATTCATACCTATGCGGACTTTCAGGGTACGGAGCCTGTCGCGCGGGCCAGTCTGGAGACTCCCGAGGGCGTACCCGTCGCTCTGGCGCTCGCCCGGCTGCATGAAAAGAAGGGCCTCGACACCTTGCTTGACGCCGCTTCGCGCTTGCCGGACCTGCATGTCTGGATTGCGGGGGAGGGCCCGCTGGAGGCCGAACTCAAGGCGCAATGTACGCGGCTTGGTCTCGACCACCGGGTTCGCTTCCTAGGGTGGCGCAATGACCGGGGGGCGCTGCTGGCGGCCTGCGATGTGGTGGCCTTTCCGTCCCGGTACGAACCCTTCGGCACCGTGACCGTGGACGCCTGGGCCGCAAGCCGACCCCTGGTTGCCGCCGACGCCGTCGGCCCTGCGGCTTACGTTAAGGACGGCATCAACGGGCTGCTGGTGCCTAAGAATGATGTGGACGCGCTGGCTTCCGCGCTCGGCCGGGTCGTTTATGACAAGGCGCTGGCACAGAAGCTGGTGGCGGGTGGCCGCGCGAGCTATGAGGCTCAGTTCACAAAAGCGGCGTTCCAGCGCGACTCGCTCGCGTTCTATGAAAAGGTCCGCGCTCAGGCCGGACCGTTCGGTGAGTGACTACGCCTTGGCGTTCCTCAAGAACCAGGCATAAAGCCGCGCGGCGCGGCGCTTTCCGCGGCCGATGTCCACGCGAACGCCGGCGTCCTTGAGGATGCGAATTCCGTCCGTCGCGGTGGGGTGGGGGTCTTCGATGGCCACCACGACGCGGGCGATTCCGGCGCTGACGAGTTTGTTGGAGCAGGACGCAGCGCCGCTGGAGCGTTCGCGGCATGGCTCCAGCGTGACAAAGGCGGTGCCGCCTGCCGCGCGGACGCCTGCGTCTTCCAGCGCAACTTCTTCCGCATGCGGACGGCCGCCCTGGCCGGTAACTCCTTCGCCCACAATATACCCGCGCTCGTCAAGAATGACGCAGCCAACCGAGGGATTGGCGCCGGTGAGACCATGATTGAGACCGGCGAGCGCGAGGGCTCTGCCCATCATCCGCTGGTCGCGGCGCCGGCTTTGTTTCGAGCTCACGGTAGGGCGGGGAGGGGCTTGGCGCGCGCGGCATCGAGATAGCGCACGGCGGTTGGTTTGAGCGTAGCGTCGAGGTCGATCAGCAACGGATTGCCGGTCGGAACCTCGATCTCGGTGATCGTCTCGTCGGGCACGTTGAAGAGATGTTTGACCAGCGCACGCAGGGAGTTTCCGTGCGCGGCGATCAGCACGTCCTGGCCGTCCGTCAGCACGGGTGCGATACGCGACTGCCAGTAGGGCAGCACGCGCTCCAGCGTCGACTTCAGGCTTTCCGTGTCCGGAATGTCGATACCCCGGTAGCGCGGATCGGAGGCAAGGTCATACGTGCCGCCCGCTTCAAGCGACGGGGGCGGAACGTCGTAGCTGCGGCGCCAGACGTGCACCTGGTCTTCGCCGTGCTGGGCGGCTGTCTCCGCCTTGTTGAGACCGGTGAGGGCGCCATAGTGGCGCTCGTTTAGGTGCCAGTCTTTTTCCACCGGGATCCAGGCACGCTTCATCTCGGTGAGCGCCAGCCAGAGCGTGCGGATGGCGCGGGTCTGGACGCTGGTGAAGGCGTAGCGGAAATCGGCGCCGGTCGCGGCGAGCAACTGGCCGGAGGCACGCGCTTCAGCTTCGCCCTGCGCGGTGAGGTCGGCGTCCCACCAGCCGGTGAAGCGGTTTTCGAGGTTCCAGGCGGATTGTCCGTGGCGGATGAGAGCAAGTGTGGGCATGGGTTTCCTGACAGTAAAGACGGGCGACCGGCGCCTTATGCGGCGCTGGGCATTGAAAATTCAAGCGTCCATGACGCGGATCAGTTCGGCGAACGCCACGACGACATGGTAGCCGGTGGAAGCCGGCATGTCCCGGGCGAGGACGCTGCCGTCGGCGGCGAAGTGATCGATCCAGCCGCCATCCTCGGTGAGGAATTCGTCCATCAGCACATCAAAACTGCGGCAGGCGGCCGCGGCGAAACGGTCGTCCCCGCGCTGCTCGTACATCGCGAGATGGGCTTTC
>JBGTKN010000131.1:0-1995 GCA_041744615.1 Hyphomonas sp.
GTGCAACAGCAGAAGGTCGGGGGTAAAGCCCAGATTGGATTGCGATTCCTCGGCCTGTTTCTGCAGGTCGCCGCCCTTGAAGAAGTCGGTCCAGATCTTGGTGGTCAGCCAGAAATCCTTGCGCTCGACATGACCGGCCTCGATGGCGTCGCGGATGCCGTCGCCTACGGCTTTCTCATTCTTGTAGATCCAGGCGGTGTCGATGTGGCGATAGCCGACCTTGAGCGCCTCGGCGACCATGCGCCGCGCATCGGCAGGTTCCAGTTGCCAGGTGCCAAAGCCCAGCAGGGGAATGGTCTTGCCATCGACAGTGATCGTGGGCTGGTCGTCGGCCATGGGTTCGGTTTCCTTCGTGAACGCGATGTGGGGGACAGGTGGGATCAACCCCCGGCGGGACAAGCCTGTTCCATCGACGCGAGCTAATCGCGGGCGAAAGGTTTGCCCGTTGCGACGCAGACCGGTAAGGCGTCGGCCAGCCCTGCCGCCATCCCTCCGAAACGACGCCTGCCATGCACGATATTAAAGCCATCCGCGAAAACCCCGAACATTTCATCGCGGGCTGGTCGCGGCGCGGGGTGGACGATGCGTCCGCCCTGGTCGAGCAGATGCTGGGTCTGGACCGCGATCTGAGGGGCGCCCAGACGGCGGGGCAGGAGGCGCTGTCCAGACGTAACGCCACGTCCAAACTGATCGGCGCGGCGATGGGCAAGAAGGACATGGCCGAGGCCGACCGGCTGAAAGCCGAGGTCGAGAGCCTGAAGGGCGAGATCGCGGGGCAGGGGGAGATCGAGACGGCGAAGTCGCGCGAACTGCGCGACCTGCTGGCGGGGCTGAAGAACCTGGCGGCGGAGGATGTGCCGGACGGCGAGGACGAGGACGGCAATGTCGAGGTCTCGGTCTGGGGCGAGCCGCGCAAGACCGGGCCGGCCAAGGATCACGCCGATCTGGGCGAGGCGATGGGCCTGCTGGACTTCGAGGCGGCGGCGCGGATGTCAGGGTCGCGGTTCGCGGTGATCAAGGGCGGGCTGGCGCGGCTGGAACGGGCCATCGGCCAGTTCATGCTGGACGTGCAGACGAACGAGCACGGCTATCTGGAGGTCAATCCGCCGTATCTGGTGCGGGACGAGGCGATGTTCGGGACGGGGCAGTTGCCGAAGTTTGAGAACGACCTGTTTTTTGCATCAAGCTTCGTCGACTTTGCGGAGTGGGACTTTTCCCAACCATCGGGCGGCATCTTCGCCCCGACGCTGACCAAGATCGTGAACGACGACGAAGGCACCTCCATCACCGTGCCCTCTTATGAAGCGTTGGCGCGCCGCCACTGGCTCATCCCCACCGCCGAAGTCTCCCTGACCAATCTCGTGCGCGAGCAGATCCTGTCCGAGGACGAGCTGGCCACGCCGATCCGTTACACCGCCCTGACGCCCTGTTTCCGGGCCGAGGCGGGGTCGGCGGGGCGGGATACGCGCGGCCTGATCCGGCAGCACCAGTTCCACAAGGTCGAGCTGGTCTCGATCACGCGGCCCGAGGACTCCGAGGCCGAGCATGAGCGGATGGTGCGCTGCGCCGAGGTCGTGCTGGAGAAGCTGGGGCTGCCGTATCGCCGCATGCTGCTGTGCAAGGGCGACATGGGGTTCGCGGCGAAGAAGACCTTCGATCTGGAGGTCTGGCTGCCGTCGCAGGGGACGTATCGCGAGATCAGCAGCTGCTCCAACTGCGGGGATTTCCAGGCCCGGCGGATGGATGCGCGCTTCAAGCGGGCCGGGGAGAAGAAGACCGAATTCGTGCACACGCTGAACGGCTCGGGCCTGGCGGTCGGTCGTACGCTTGTCGCGATCATGGAGAACTATCAGGAGGCCGATGGATCGATCCGGGTGCCTGATGCGCTCGTAGCTTACATGGGCGGCGCGACCCGGGTCGGCGCCTGAGAGAGCCAAGCGTAGAAGGAAATCCAGATGAGACTGATCGCCATCCTGACCGGAGCCCTGGCCCTGA
>JBGTKN010000132.1:0-2134 GCA_041744615.1 Hyphomonas sp.
GATGCCTGAATTACCTGAAGTCGAGACAGTTCGCCGCGGACTTGCCCCTGTCATGGAGGGCAAACGCATCCTGCGGCTGGAGCAGCGGCGGGCGGACCTGCGCTTTCCCCTGCCCGAGCAGTTTGCCGAGCGGGTCGCGAATGCCCGGGTCGACCGGCTCGCGCGCCAGGCGAAATTTCTCAGCGCCCATCTCTCCACAGGCGAAGTGCTGGTGATGCATCTCGGCATGACCGGGAGGTTCACGATCTCCGGAAAGCCGCAGGGCCAAGAAACCGGCAAGTTCCACTATGAGACAGGGAACCACTCCGCGCATGACCACGTCGTCTTCCACATGGAGGGCGGGGAGACCGTCACCTATAACGACCCCCGCCGGTTCGGCTTCATGGAACTCTGGCCGGCCGCGACCTTCGAGGCCTACCCGAGGTTAAAGACCATGGGGCCGGAGCCTCTGTCCAACGGCTTTTCCGCCGCCTATCTGGATACGGCGCTGAGCGGCAAAGCGGCGCCGATCAAGGCGGCGCTGCTTGACCAGTCGGTGATCGCCGGGCTGGGCAATATCTATGTCTGCGAAGCGCTCTACCGGGCAGGCGTGTCGCCGAAGCGGCTCTCGCGGAGCGTACCGGGGATGCGCGCGTCGCGGCTCGCACCGGCGATCAATGCGGTGATAGCCGAAGCGATCGCGGCGGGCGGCTCGTCAATCTCGGACTTTGCGGGGACAGACGGAAACCTTGGTTACTTCCAGCACCGGTTTGACGTGTACGACCGCGCGGGCGAGGCCTGCAAACGCTGCGGGGCGAGTGTGAAGCGGATCGTGCAGTCGGGCCGGTCGACGTTCTATTGCAGCAGTTGCCAGAAGTAACGCCTCACCACCGCGTCCTTACGCAGCAAAAGCCACCCTTCCCGAAAATAAAATCCGTAAACGCATCAACGCGCTAAAAAAATCGCGCCGGAACTTGCGCCCCACCCCTCTGGCAGAAGTTATACTCCGCTTCGCCCCTGCGAGCGCTCATCCGCAGGTCGGACAGAGGCCGAAGGACGGAATCGGGCTCCCGCGAGATGGGGCGATCAGCTATCGATACGAGATGATGGAAATGAGAAAATTCGCCATCAGGCCTACACCGATTTCAACAGGATGAGGCAGCCTGGAGCGGCAAAAACGCAAACTTGCACCTGCAGATAACACGCCTGCGAAAAACAAACCCATCCGGATCAACCCGCTATAAAGTCCGAGACCATTCCCTGGGCAACACTTGCGCCCACGGACCTGTGCTCCGAGAATGTTCTAAAACCCAGTCGCTCACCTCTCCGCCTTCAATCCCAGTTTCGACAGCGGCGATCCCAGCGCTCCGCTGACCAAAGCCGCAAGCATAGGTGGCGCCGGCCAGAGTTTCGAAAGAGGCGCCGCGAGCCGGTCGCGCAGCCAGGGCAGGATTTCGGAATCCGACTGATAGACCGGCGTGAAGGCCCAGGTCATCATCTGGTAGAGGCGCACATGCGATGCGCGCTGGCGTACATACATCGCGGCGATGTCCGTCGCTTCACCGCCGGCCTCGACCGCGCGGGCGAGCGCGCAAGCGTCCAGCAGTGCCATGTTCGCTCCCTGCCCGAGTTGCGGGCTGGCGGCGTGCCAGCTGTCACCGAGATGGATAAGACGGCCTTCGGCGGCAGGCCAGTGGGTGCGGTGGCGGTAGCGCGCGAAGGTCAGCTGGTCATGATCCGTAATCTGATCAACGAGCATCGCCGTTTGCGGCCAGAGGGCGCGGGCGGCATCCTTCCAGTGGACGAGCGGCGCGGCACGGAATTCGGCATGCGCGTCGCCCCGGATCGACCAGAAGTACGTGAGGCTTTGCCTGGCGCCTTCGTGTGCGCGTCCGGAGGGCATGACCCCGGCCATCTTGCGTGCGGCCTCGTAGCGCTGTTCCAGCGCGTTGTGGTCAAACGGACAGCCGTCCGGCCAGGGCAGCGTCGCCCAGAGCGCGCCGTAGGGCAGTTCCTTGACCGGCGCCGAGGAGAGCGGCGAGCGCACGCCCAGTGCATCGATGACAAGATCAACCGGTCCGTGCGCGCCGCTGGCGGCATCCACCAGCGTCCCGCTCTGAGCATTCGCTGCCGAGATGCGGGCGCCGGTGACAAG
>JBGTKN010000133.1:0-11677 GCA_041744615.1 Hyphomonas sp.
CTTTCGCCGCACGCGGTCCGCCGCCAGCGCGAAGACGCTTGTCTGGCTGTGCGGTTTCAAGTCCGACATGGGCGGCGGCAAGGCGCTGGCGGTGGAGGCCTGGGCGCGGGAGGCCGGGCACGGCACGCTGCTGTTCGATTATTCCGGACACGGGCAATCGGGCGGCGCTTTCAAGGACGGCACGATCAGCGCCTGGCGCGCCGACGCGCTGGCGGCCATTGATTCGCAGACGGAGGGTCCGATGGTGCTGGTGGGCTCGAGCATGGGCGGCTGGATGGCATTGCTGGCGGCGATGGCACGGCCTGAGCGGGTGCGCGGACTTGTGCTGATCGCGCCGGCGCCGGACTTTACCGAGAAGCTGATGTGGCCGGAGTTTTCGCCGGACCAGCAGGCGGAAATTCTGGACCAGGGCTTCACGCTGCGGCCTTCGGAGTATGGCGCGCCATATCCGATCACGCGGGCACTGATCGAGGATGGGCGGCACTGGTCGATCCTCGATGCTCCGATTGTGTTCGAGGGGGCAGTGCGCATCCTGCAGGGCATGCAGGACCCGGACGTGCCCTGGGGCCATGCGCTGGCGCTGGCCGCGAGCCTGACCTCGCCCGAAGTGGTGCTGACGCTGATCAAGGACGGCGAGCACAGGCTGTCGCGGGAGGCCGACATCGCGCGGCTGCTGGCGGCCTGTGCTGAGCTCGCGACATGAGCCCGGCCTGAGGCATGACCGAAAAATCATTCGGCCGCGTGTACAGCGGAGATTGCAATTTCCCCGATCTCGGATGAATTGGCGAGAGACCTAGCAGCGAGCGATAAATGATCGGACCGGGCGACGCATTGCTTCCGAGCGGTCGCAAGACCGCGATCGAGAAACTGTTCAAGTCTGTTTTCAACCCGGTACGGGCCGAAATGAACGATGGCGAGGCAGAGCTGGGCATGCTCAGTTCCCTCATTCCGTCGGGCAGCACGACAATCGATGTGGGCGCCAATGTCGGGGAATTCACCCGCCGGCTGGCGAGACTTTCAAATGGCGGACTTGTGATCGCCTTCGAACCCCAGTCGATGCCGAGAACTGTGCTCAGCGTCACCGCCTTCATCCGGCGGCGGGCCAACATCATCGTGATGCCCTTCGCGCTCGGCGCGCCGGCGCAGGGTACTGACCATCTGGTGGAACTGAAGGTCCCGATCAAGTCCAACCACAATATCGGCATCGGACTCGCTCATATTGGCGACGAGACCGATCTCGCCAGCCGGTTCCAGATCAAGCGTGAACTTGTACCGCTGTTCTCGCTGGACGAGATCATGGCGCATATCGACTGCCCGCGCATCTCGCTGATTAAGATCGACGTGGAAGGCGGCGAACTAGGCGTGCTGCGCGGCGCGGCGGCGACATTGGTCACGCACCGACCTGCCCTCCTGTGCGAGATCGACAACCGGGAGGGCCGGTTCAGCATTGGCAAGGATGAACTCGCCGATTTCCTGCGCAGCTTCGGCTATGTGCCGCGCCGGATATCCGACCTGTCGGAATTGTCCTGGGACGCGCTAGACAAGAATACCGTCTTTATACTGAACGATTGATCGCAAGCACAGTGCCGGCCGCGCCGCCGGTTCAGGCTGCTGGACTGGCAGGATTGAGCATCTCGACCGGGAGGGCGAGACGGATAACGGCGCCTTCCGGCGGGAACATCATTTCCGTTTGTCCCTGCACGCTGGCGATGACTCGCTTCATCAGGGTGGAGCCGAAGCCGCCGGTGCTGCGCGGTGCGGCGTCGGGCGCTGGGCCGCCGGTCTCGCGCCAGCTGATAATCAGGTTTTCCCCGGTTTGTTCGTCCGGCTCGACGTGCCAGGTAAGCGTGATGCTTCCCGCCGGCACGCTGAGCGCGCCATACTTGGCAGCGTTGGTGCCGAGCTCGTGCAGGATCAGGCTGAGCACGACGAGTGTCTGTCCGCCGATCGGAACCCGTGGGCCGGACGCCATGAAGCGCTGTGTACCGATGATCGAGAAGGGCTCAAGCGCCTGGTCGATGACCGAGTGCAGCACGACCTCCTCACCGTCACGCAAGCCACGCAGCAGCAGGTTCGACCGGCCGAGCGCGTTGAGGCGGTCGCGCAGGCGTGCGGCAAGTTCCTCCGCGCTGGTGACGCCCTTCAGCGAGAGCGAGATGATGGCATTCATTGTGGCGAAGATATTCTTCAGCCGATGGTCCAGCTCCTGCGCCATTGTTTCCTGAAGATCAGCCAGCCGCTGCGTTTCCCTGCGCGCCGCTGCTTCCGCGCGGTACGCGCGCATGAACAGCGCTATCAGAGTGAGCTCCGTGGAAACAACGAAGACATAGAGCGCCATGGCGAGCAATGTGCCCGCCGAGAAATCGGTGCCGCGCGGCGGGATGAAGTAGTACCAGGAGGCGAGGCCTGCCAGCAGCGCGATCAGGGCGCCTTGCCGGACACCGAAGACGAAGCCGGTGACCAGCACGGCCGGGAAGAAAGTCAGAAACGGAAAGCCCGCCGGCATGAGCGGGTCGAGCCAGCTGCGCAGGGCAAATGCGGCGGCAAAGATCGCCAGACTGGCTGCATAGGTCGCTGCCATAGCCGGGGTCGACAACCGCCCCTCGACTGCGACAAAAGCCGGGAGTGATTGCAGGTGAAAATGCACTGAACCTACTTGCCGAAACCAAGGTGCTGGACGCTATTGCATGGCCCCCACCCAGGCAACGCGAAGTGGCAGCAACCAGGATCCGTTATGGTCAGGCTTTGCTCGATGCCTTGACGTGCGCGACTATGGCATTGGCGTGACCGTGGCCAAGCTTGTGCTCATTCTTCAGCCAGTTGACGATCTCGGCATGTTTCGCGCCCTTGCGGGTGGCGACAAGGTCGAACCAATGGCTCATCTTCTTGCCATAAGTCTTCTCGATCGAAGGGAAGTAGGACGCGGGACCCTTGATGGGTTCGGATGTCGGATCGTCGGCCATGAAAGCCTCCATTGGGGTAAGGCCGCTGACATCAGCGGCCGCATTTCGTCTGCGCCTAGTCGCGCAGCAGTTCGTTGACAGCGGTTTTCTCGCGCGTCTTCGCATCGACCGTTTTCACGATCACGGCGCAGGCGAGCGAGGGGCCGCCCTTGGGGTCAGGCAGCGTGCCGGGCACGATGACCGAAAATGGCGGGACGTGGCCGTAGATGATCTCGCCGGTCTGGCGGTTCACAATCTTGGTGGACTGGGTGATGAAAACGCCCATGGCGAGTACCGAGCCTTCGCCGACGACGACACCTTCGACGACTTCCGAGCGGGCGCCGATGAAGCAGTTGTCTTCGATGATGGTGGGGTTCGCCTGCAGCGGCTCAAGCACGCCGCCAATCCCGGTGCCGGCGGAAATGTGGCAATTTTTCCCGACTTGCGCGCAGGAGCCGACGGAGGCCCAGGTATCAATCATGGTGCCTTCGCCGACATAAGCGCCGATGTTCACGTAAGACGGCATCAGGACGGCGTTCTTTGCGATGAAGGCGCCGCGGCGCACTGCCGACGGCGGCACGGCACGGAAGCCGGCTTCCTTGAACTCCCTGGCGCCCCAGCCTTCGAACTTGGACGGGACCTTGTCCCACCAGTTGCCGCCGCCCGGCGTGCCGGAGATGGCGCCATTGGCATTCAGGCGGAAAGACAGAAGCACGGACTTCTTGAGCCACTGGTGGACGGTCCAGAGGCCGCTGGAATCTTTCGTTGCGACGCGGGCCTCGCCGGAATCAAGGAGGCTGATGGCGGCCTCGACGGCGTCGCGCACTTCGCCGGTGGTCTCGGTGGACAGCGTGTCACGTGCCTCCCAGGCGGCATCGATCACACGGGCGAGGGCTTCGGTCATGAGGTCAGTCTTTCGCTTTCACAGCCGGTCGCGGAGCTGCCTCGTCGAGGAAACCTGCGAGGTCGCCGGTGATGTAGTCGATGTGCCCGTTGCCGTCACCCCCGAACACATCCCCTGCCCCGGCAGGGCGCGCTTCGATCGGTTCGTGGCTCCAGTCTTTGGCGGAATGGACAAGCACAGTTGTGAACCCGAGGGATTTAGCGGGCAGGAGATTGCGGGCAAGATCTTCGAAGAAGGCCGCGCCTTGCGGCTCGACCTGGTGGATCCGGCAGAAAGACTGGTAGGCGGGCAGGTTCGGCTTTGGGGTGTAGGCACTCTCTTCGATGCCGAAGCTGGCATTGAAGAGGTGCGCGAGCCCCATCTTTTCGGTGACCCGCTCGGCATGCCGCCGCGAGCCATTGGTATAGATGAACTTTCGGCCGGGAAGTGCCGCGATGGCCGCGCGCAGGTGCGGCAGGTCGGGCAGTGGCGAGAGGTCGATCTCGTGGACATAGTGCAGGAACTCGGCGGGATCGAGACCGTGCTCGGTCATCAGGCCTGAGAGTGTGGTACCGTAGGTCGCATAGTAGTGCTTCTGCAGCTTGCGGGCTTCGGTCCGCTCCAGGCCGGTGAAGCGCGCGACAAACTCTGTCATCCGGGTGTCGATCTCGGCGAAGAGATCGCACTCCGCCGGATAGAGCGTGTTGTCGAGGTCGAACACCCAGTCGGCCACGTGGCTGAGCGCCGGCGCCAATCGCGGCTTATTTGCCATCCGCACTCGCCGGCGTGAAATCGCGTTCGAAGAATTCGAACACGAGTTTGCGCTCCGTCGGCGCAGGCGTGCGCGCAAACAGGGCGGTGCGATAGGAACTGTTCTCGCAATCACTCCGTCCGGAAATGGCAAACTTGGCGCGCCCGACGCAGAAGGCTTCGGCGCCGCGCGACAAGGTGCGGATGCCGGTCGGCTCTTCCATTTCGGCATAGACGAAATGTTCCGAGCCGCGCAGTGGGCGGTCAACCACGCGGGCGCAGCCGCCCGCTTCGATCCGCCACCAGCCGCGGCTTTCCCAGCCTTCGGTGCTGCGGCGGGCAAAAGCACTCCAGATGCGGTTTTTCGTACGATTGCAGAGGGTGAAGCCGACGCTGCGGCTGCGTTCCTCGGCCGCCTGTTCGAGATAGTCGATCAGATCGGCATCAGACGTGTCAGCGGGAAGGCGCTTGAGTTTCAGGAAGTCGTTGATCGCGGCGCGCGTGCGCCCGCCGATGAAGCCGTCGAAATTGCCCGACACGATGCCCGCCTCGTCGAGCAGGCGCTGTAGGCCCGCATTGCGGGCATTTTCGAGCGTCCAGTTCTCGATCTCGGTGAAATTGTTGGTCCATTTGTCGGCACGGGTAATGTTGATCGGGCGAAAGCCCTGCGCCTCAAGACCCATCGCGGCGCAGTCCGGCGGGCTTTCAAGCGAAAAGCCGCCGGTTGGGTCGACGCAGAGTTCCTGGCGTCCGCCCCATTCGCGCCCGCCGCCCTGATGCGCGCCGGATCCGCGCCCGTAGAGATAGTGGATGCCTGGCGTGAGGGGTCCGGGAAGCGCCGTCTCACAGGTGCCCGGGGGCAGCTTGATCCAGCCATCCACGGAGATGCCGGTGCCCTGCGCATGACCCACGGCGGCTTCGATGATGTAGCTCGTGCGGTTGCAGAGTTCCCAGCCAGAATCCGCCTGAGCGCGCGCCGGCAGAACCAGCGCCGTGAGGACGGCCATCGCGAGCGCGGCGATCCTAAGAAACAAGCGTTCCAGCGCCATGTTCGGTGAAAAGCTCCATGAGCAAGGCGTGCGGTGCACGCCCATCGAGGATTACGGCCGCCCCGACGCCATGAATCACGGAATGCGCTGCCGTTTCAAGTTTGGGAATCATGCCGCCGGCAGCTGTGCCGTCCGAAATCAGGGCGGGGATGTCTTTGACCTTGATTTCACGGATAAGATTCTTCTGCTTGTCGAGCACGCCCGCGACATCCGTCAGCAGTAGCAGGCGGCTGGCGCCGAGCGCAGCTGCCACGGCGCCTGCGGCGGTGTCGGCATTGATGTTGTAGCGAGCACCGTCTTCGCCGATGCCGACCGGGGCGACGACCGGGATGAGATCGTCATCGGCGTCGCGCAGCGCCTTGAGCACGGCGATATCGACGTGTTCGGGCTCACCGACATAGCCGAGGTCAACTATGCTTTCGATATTGCTGTCGGGATCCTTAGTGGTCCTGGTGGCCTTGCGGGCGCGAATCAGGTTGCCGTCCGCGCCGGAGAGGCCGACCGCCTTGCCGCCGGCGGCATTGATGGCACGCACGCTTGACTTGTTGATCGGGCCGGAGAGGACCATCTCGACCACTTCCATGGTCGCGTCATCGGTGACGCGCAGGCCATCCTTGAACTCGGACTTGATGGCGAGCTTGTCCAGCATCGCGCCGATCTGGGGGCCGCCGCCGTGGACCACGACGGGGTGGATGCCGAGCAGTTTCAGCAGGACGACATCGCGGGCAAAGGCCTTGGCGAGTTCGGGATCGACCATGGCGTGGCCGCCATACTTGATGACGATCGTCTGGTTATCATAGCGCTGCAGGTAAGGCAGCGCTTCCGACAGCGTACGGGCCGTCAGCAGGGCCTCGGTCTGGGCAAGGATCTGGGCGTCGGTCATGGTGCGGGTGTCTAGAGCGTTTCGCCGGGGCGGCGCAATCCCGATCAGCCGAGCGGCAGACGCATGAAGACGCTGTTCGGGTCTTCGGAATAGTCTCCAAACGGGCCGCAATAGTCGAAGCCATAGGCTTCATAAAGACGCCTGGCCGGGACGAAAGCCGGCATGGAGCCGGTCTCGAGGAACAGTGCCTTGTACCGGCGCCGGCGGGCTTCGGCGAGAATGTGTTCGAGCATCCGGCGGCCCAGGCCCTTTCCCCTCAGGACTTCGCGCGTGTGCATGGACTTGATCTCGCCGGTGCAATCGCCAAGGTCCTTGAGGGCGCCGCAGCCGAGCAGAGCGCCGTCTTCCCACAGGCTCCAGACGCTGACGGAGGGTTGGCGCAGCCCGTCGATCGGCAGGAAATGGCAGCTCTCGGGCGGCGAGGCGGCGAGCATGGTGGCGGCGTGTGTGGCGATCAGTTCCGCCATTTCCGGGCCGGAAAGATCATCGGGACGGATTTCGATCATGGCGCGCATCCCTCGTCGGTTGAGACGGCTAGACGAAGCCAAAACCGGTTTCAAGCAGGCAGGCGACAAGGGCGGCCCAACTGACTAGGATTGCGCGAAAACAGGGCTGGAGGGCAGGATATGAAGCGAATTCTGGCAGGGCTCGGCGGGGTCCTCTTTCTCGGTATTGCAGGCGCTGGTGTGTGGCTTTGGCATCCGGTGGGCGGTCACGTGCCGGCGGCAACCCTTGCGGCAGCTTCTGCCGCTTATGACGCCGAAATCATCCGCGACGCGTTCGGTGTGCCGCATATCTACGGGGCGCGCGATGCCGATGCGGCGTTCGGTCTGGCTTATGCCCATGCCGAAGACGATTTCGAGACAATCCAGGAAACGGTGGCGGCCGCACGGGGCGTTCTGGCGCGTTATCGCGGCGAGGATGCCGCAGCAATCGACTATATCGCGTCCCTGCTCGGCGTCTGGGATACGGTCGAGGCCCGCTATGCCAAAGACGTGCCTGCAGACGTCAAGGCGATGGCCGAAGGCTATGTGGCGGGGCTGAACCTTTATGCCTCCGAACATCCCGAGGCGACCTGGGCCGGTCTCGCGCCTTTCACGCCGGAGGACGTGGTTGCCGGGTTCATCTTCAAGACACCGTTCTTCTACGGGCTGGACGATACGCTGCTGAAACTGTTCGGCGCCGATTACACACAGTCCATCGCGCTGGACCCGGCGGGGCCGAAGAAGGCCTTCCTGCTTGGACCGCGCCCGTCCTATGCGCGAGGCTCGAACGCTTTTGCGGTCGCCCCGGCCCGATCCGGGGACGGCATGACCCGGCTGTTCATCAACTCGCACCAGCCGCTGACCGGACCCGTCGCCTGGTACGAGGCGCAAATGACCTCGGCCGAAGGCCTCGACATTACGGGCGGCCTGTTTCCCGGCACACCGGTGATTCTGCACGGGTTCAACAAGCATCTGGGCTGGGCGAATACCGTCAGCGCCCAGGACCTGGTCGACACATTTGTGCTGACGATTAATCCGGACAACAAGGGCCAGTATTGGCTGGATGGCGCCTGGGTCGACTTCGAGGAAAGCACCGCGCGCATAAATGTGAAGCTGTTTGGACCATTTGCCTTCCCGGCGAAACGGCCGGTCAAACGGTCCGTCCACGGACCTGTGATCGAGGGTCCGACGGGCACCTATGCGATCCGCTATGCGGGTATGGGCGAGATCCGGCAGCTGGAGCAATACTACCGGCTGGGCAAGTCAGAAGACCTGAGCGGATTCATGGACGCCATGGCGATGAACGCCCTGCCCTCGATCAACTATGTCTACGGTGACAAAGCGGGCAACATCGCCCTCATCCACAATGCCCAATACCCTAACCGTGATGATCACTGGGACTGGTCCGGAGACATGCCCGGCGACCGGTCAGATATCGTCTGGAACGGATACCGGCCCTGGGATGCGGTGCCAAAACTGGTCAACCCGGCGTCAGGTTTCATCTTCAACGCGAACAACACCCCGTATTCCGCCACCGACGGGTCGGACAACCTGCGCCCGGAGGACTTTCCCCAATCAATGGGCCTGCAGACCAACCAGTCGAACCGCGCCTTGCGCGTGATGGAATTGACCGGCGATACCGATCCCATTGGCGAGGCGCGGCTGCTGGCGATCAAGTTTGACAACAAGTATGCGCAGGGCTCCGAGGCTCACTCCGTGATCAGGGCTATGCTGGCGGCGGACTGGACCGGCGAGCCCGAACTGGCCGAGGCGGCGGCGTTGCTCGCCAGCTGGGACTATGGCACCGATGCCGCAAGCCGCACGGCCGCGCTGGGCAGCCTGACGACCAGCCGGGCGATCACGGAGAAGTACACCCGTATGAAGGCGCCGGCGCCGGAAACCGCGTTTCGCGAGGCCGTCGCCTGGCTGAAACAGCATCACGGCCGGATCGATCCGGAATGGGGCGAGGTCAACCGATTGGTCCGCGGCGCGATCAGCCTGCCGATAAGCGGCGGGCCGGACACGTTGCGGGCCGTCTATCCCAAGGAAATCCGCGATGACGGGCAGCTGCACATGTCAGCCGGCGACACCTGGATTGCGCTCGTCGAGTGGGACGCCGAAGGGCGACAGCGGGCGCGCGTGGTCAGTCCGTTCGGGAGTGCCACACTCGACGACGCTTCGCCGCACTTCGGCGACCAGGCAGAGCTATTTGCTGCGGAACAGTGGCGCGAGGCGCTGCTGGAGAAATCCGATGTCGAGGCAAATGCCACGCGCGCCTATCGTCCGGGCAAGGACTAGCGGGCACATCCCCTCAGAGGAAGGAAGCGATTTCGGCGCGTAGCTCGGGAATGCCGAATCCCTTCTCTGAAGAGGTTTGCAAAACGACCGGATGCGCCGCACCGCGCTTCTTGAGTTTGACGGCTACGTTGGCGGCGGTCTTGTCAACTTCCTGGCGGGGGATCTTGTCGACCTTGGTCAAGATGATCTGGTAGTTGACGGCCGCGCCGTCGAGAAGGTCCATGATCTCTTCGTCGGTTTCCATCAGGCCGCGCCGGGAATCGACCAGCAGGAAGACGCGGCGCAGGCTGGGGCGGCCGCGCAGGTAGGACTTGATCAGCTTCTGCCAGGCGGCGACCTGCGTCTTCGAAACCTGTGCGTAGCCGAAGCCGGGCAGGTCGACCAGGAAAAGGCGGCCTTCACCGATGTCGAAATAATTGAGCTCGCGCGTGCGGCCCGGCTCGGTCGAGGCACGGGCCAGCTTGGCGCGGCCGGTGAGCGCGTTGATCAGGCTGGACTTGCCGACATTCGAGCGGCCCGCAAGGCAGACTTCCAGACGATCCGCAGCCGGAAGACCCGCGAGATCAACCACGCCCATGACGAAGGTGGCGTTTCCCGAAAAGAGGAGACGCCCGGCTTCGATCTGGTCTTCGGAATGGGAAGGTGCGTCCAATTTCACCCCGCCGCTATTCTGCCGGGGCTTTGCGCTGTCCGATATACTTGGCGACGAACTTTCCTACCTCGGTCTCGGCGCCATTCATCCGCATGATCGTGTATTGCTGGATGAAGGTCAGGATGTTCGACCAGACCCAGTAGAGCACAAGGCCGGCGGCAAATCCTCCGAACACGAACATGAAGACTATCGGCAGCGCCATGATGATGCGTGCCTGCATCTTGTCGGGCGGCGGCGGCGACAGCGACTGCAGGACAGCCATGGTCGCGCCATAGAGCAATGGCAGAATGCCAATGCCGATGATGATGCCGATGATCGGGATCGCCTTGATGTCGGCGCCCGACCAGAACGGGATGAGGCCGAACAGGTTGCCGATCGCGGTCGGATCCGGAGCCGAGAGGTCCTTCATGTACCAGAACGGTTCGTGGCGCATGTCGAGGGTGACGTAGAGCGTCTTGTAGAGCGCATAGAAAATCGGGATCGTCACGAGGATCGGCAGGCAGCCGCCGATCGGATTGGCGCCGGTTTCCTTGTAGAGCTTCATCATCTCCTGCTGCTTGCGCTGCGGATCGGCGGCGAAACGCTCGTTGATCTCCTTCATCGGTTCCTGAAGCTTCTTCAGTTTTGCCATCGACTTGAAGCTGGCATTATAGAGCGGCACGAGCGGCAGCTTGACCAGCACGGTGAAGGCGAGAATCGCCCAGCCGAACGCGCCGACGATGCCGTGAAGCCAGTGCAGAACGTAGAAGAACGGCTTGGTCAGGAAGAACGCCCAGCCCCAGTCGATTGCATCGACCAGGCGTGGGATGCCGCCGGTCTGTTCATAGGCGCGCAGCACATCGAATTTCTTGGCACCAGCAAAGATGCGGTTCTCTACCGTGATACTTGCGCCGGGCGCGAGACTGATCTCGGCACTTTCGGTGCGCACTTCGAGCGGACCGCCTCGTGCGAGGCTGGCACGGTTGACAGAAGCGGTGAAGGTCGCGGCCTGATCCGGCACCAGCGCACTCATCCAGTACATGTCGGTGAGTGCCCACCAGCCGCCAGTCGCCGTGACGAAATTGCCGTCTGCAGATTCGCCGCTGATCTTTTTCGATTCCATCAGTTGCTTGTATTTCTGCAAGCGCAACTGGTTATCGACGACCCCCATCAGGCCCATATGGGCGAGACCGTTCGAGACGGCTGACGACGGATCGGTGGCCTTGAGGAAGCCGTTGAAATTGCCGTGCCGCTCAATCGAGCCGATCGAGCGCAAGGCTTTTGCCGTTTCCGTCGAGTTGGTGACCGTATCGCGGAAGGTAAAGAGGTAGTTGTCATCGACGGTGATGACGCGGTCGATGGTGATACCGCCGGACTCAAGACGCAAGCTTACCGGTGTCGCCGCTGTAAGCTGGCCTTCCCCGACCTGAGCCCAATTGGAATTGCGGCCGGCGAGGAGCACGTTGCCGGACGCCCAATAATAGGTTGTGAAATATCCGAACTCGGATTCCTCGGGCCTCAGGAGGCGGACTTCTTCCTGCCGCTCGACAGTGAGGAAGTGCTTCTTGAGCTGGAGGTCGTCCAACCGGGCGCCGGACAGGCGGATGGAGCCATCGATGGACGGAGCGTCGAACTTGATCCGGGTGGCGGCGGCCAGCGCATCGGGCAGCGGCTTCGGACCGGCGAGCTCGGCGGCGGCGGTATCCACGGACGCGGTCTGCTGCTGAGCGGCGATGACGGCCTGCTCGGCCTGATA
>JBGTKN010000134.1:0-1736 GCA_041744615.1 Hyphomonas sp.
ACCGGGGGCGTGTTCGGCGGCATCCTCGGCGGCGTGGCGGCCCATTTCGGTGCCAATGCAGCCGGCATCGGCCCGCTGCTGGGTGACACGGCGCTGCTGGCGCATCTCCAGAATTTCCTGGAAGGCGGCATCGGCGGCGGCATTCTCGCCATGATTGCGGGTACTGTAGTGAAACGCGGCGCTTGACGGCGCACCGCTCTCTTCACAGCGCCGCAGGCACAACCGCCGCGACGGCCTCGCGATTGGCGCGCACACCGATCAGAAACGGGATCATGGCGAGCGCGGCGATGATCGCGGCCGTGAGGAAGGCGGCGCCAGCGAAATGCACCGGCGCGCCCGGCGCCGTATAGACGGAGAAGACCTGCGTCATCAGCACCGGGCTGAAGATCAGCGTGAAGGCCATGATCGAGGATTGGGCGCCTTGCAGTTCGCCTTGCGCATTCATGGGCGTGAGATTGGCCGTGATCGTGTTGATCGCCGGCATGACGACGCCGCCGACGGCCGAGACCGTGATCATGGCGAAAGCCATCCAGGGATGCACGGCGAAGGCAAAACCGATCATCGCAATGACATGAACGCCGAGACCAAAAAGCGCTGCGCGCATCGCGCCTAGGCGCCGGATCAGCCAGCCGGCAAGCACCGCCTGCGAGAGGGCCGAGCCGATCCCCACCGCGCCGAGCGAGAGGCCGATTTCCCATTCCGACCAGCCGTAACGCGAGGCGCCGTGATAGTTCCAGGTCGTCGGGTAGACCGCGTGCGCGATCTGGAAAACGCCGATCGTGACGATGAACCAGACCACACGGGGCAGTTTCGAGAAATGCTTCACCGCGCCGAAGGGGTTGGCGCGGGCGAGGCTGAAAGGGCGGCGGTTTTCCGGGCTGAGGCTTTCGGGCAGGACGAAATAGCCGAAAAGGAAGTTCAGGCCGGCAAAGCCTGCGGCTACGAAGAAGGGCAGGCGCGTGTGGATCTCGCCCAGCAGACCGCCGAAAACCGGTCCGAGGATGAAGCCGAAGCCGAACGCGGCGCCCAGAATGCCAAAGGCGCGGCCGCGGTCTTCCGGCGCGGTGACGTCCGCCACATAGGCATTCGCGACCGACACGGTGCCTGAGAAGAGCCCGGACAGCGCGCGGCCCAGGAAGAGAATGCCAAGCGTCGGGGCGAGGCCCAGGATCACCATGTCCACGCCAAGCATGGCGATGGAGATCAGCAGGATCGGGCGGCGGCCATACCGGTCCGACAGTCCGCCGAGCAGGGGCATGGCGATGAAGTTCGCGACAGCGAAGACGACCGCCAGCCAGCCATTCGACTTGATCGCGATCTCGATCGGTTGGCCAGTGAGCTCGGCCAGCAGGGCCGGCATGATCGGCATGATTATGCCGAAGGACAGCATGTTGAGCGCCACGGCGACGACCACGAACAGGAAGGCATTTTTTCCGGGCAGGCGGGCAGGGGCGGTGGTCGTCATGCGGTACCTTTGGTTGTGGTGGCGGGCGACGTCAATCGCCACGTGCAAGGTCTGACCGAGGTCAACTGCGCGCCGATTTTTTTCTAAAAGTCGTAATATTTCTTGTAAAGTGAAAATAAAGGCAGTCGCCGACTGTGACATCCGGTTGATCGGAGGTGCTTGCATTCCATTGCGTCAGGGTATCCAGATTTTGGCCATGGCTGGTGAACTGCCCCTGACGCGCACGGCCGCGGCGCCGGAGACGGCGCTGGCGATCCGCGCAGCCGTGCGG
>JBGTKN010000135.1:0-3184 GCA_041744615.1 Hyphomonas sp.
GGTCTGCCTGCGCCACAGGAGCCAGGATGAAGCTAGCGGCCGTTGCCGCCGCCACGAAACGGGTGAAGTTCTTGATCAGGGACATCGTCAATACGGGCCTTTCTGCATCGACTGCGCGTGGCGTCAGCGCATTCACTGGACTAAGCGCGCAAACACCGGTTTCTGGAGACGAATGTCTGCCCCCGTGTCTGAACTTTGGCTGAACAGGTCCTTCAGGTTTCTCCGATGAGCGAGTTTGGCGATCTGCGCATTTCCGACACCCTGATCGTTCCCACATGGGAGATCAGCGAGGCCTTTGTGCGCGCCTCCGGACCGGGCGGGCAGAATATGAACAAGGTCTCCTCGGCCGTTCAGTTGACCTGGCAGGTGGCGGCCTCGTCCCTGCCGGCGGCGATCAAGGAACGGTTTCACAAGCTCTACGGCAGCCGGATCACCGCTGACGGGCGGCTGATCCTCGAGGCGAGCGAACACCGCAGCCAGTTGCTAAACCGTCAGGCGGCGCGCGCACGGCTCGCGGAGATGATCCTGAAAGCATCTGTGGCACCGAAGAAGCGCATCAAGACCAGGCCGACCGCCGGCAGCGTCCGCAGGCGGATCACCGCCAAAAAGAAGCGCGGCGAAGTGAAAGCGCTGCGCGGCGGTGTCGGAGACGACGATTAGCTCTTGAGGGCTGCCTCGATGGCCGCTTCGATCAGCGGCAGGTTGGCGCCTTCGATGTGCTGGTCGCCGACGAAGAATCCGGGTGTTCCCCCTACCTGCAAGGCCTGACCGAGGTCTTTCATGTCGGCAAGTTGCTGCAGTACGGCGGGTGATTCCATGTCGGCGCGCAGCCGGGTAACGTTCAGTCCTTCGAGAGCTGCGAGTTCATCGATCTTCTGCTCGGTCAGATCATCGTTCGACTTGATGTTCATCAGCGCGACGTGGAACTCGAGATACTTGCCCTGCTTTCCGGCGGCGAGTGCGGCCAGCGCGGCCGTTTCACTGATGCCGCCGAAGATCGGCAGTTCCTTGAACACGACGCGCACCTCGCCGTCGTATTCCTCCGGCAAGTCCCGCACCCAGTCGACCGAGCGTTTGCAGAAGCCGCAGCGATAGTCGAAGAACTCAACCACGGTGACCTTCGCGTCGGCCGGACCGATAGAATAGTCGGTGCTGAGCGCGTAAAGCTTGTCGGCATTGGCGCTGATCGCGGCCCGGGCTGCGGCGGCCTGAGCCTGCTTTTCATTCTCGGTCAGCGCAATCAGCGCCTCCTCTATGATCTCGGGATTCTCCAGGATGTACTCGCGAACAATCTTCTCGATCTCGGCTTTGCTGGCGCCGCCGGCGCCTGGCTGGACGCAGGCCGGAAGAAGCGCGAGGGCGATAGATGCCAGCGCGAGGGCCGGCTTTCGGAACAAGGGCATCATGCGGCGTCAGTCCTGTCGATGAATCTGGCGGGACTATAGGCAAGCGAGCGCCTCCGTCCACCCATCCTCACACAAGCGTTACCGGCGGGGCGAAGCCGAAAAATCCCCAAACGGCATCGGGCGTTGCGAGGTTTCAAGCGACAGGCGAGAACCTCGGCCATACCGCTCGTAGAACTGACGGTTGTCGGGGTTGTTGGGATCGGTGATCAGCATGATGTCGTCCGCGCGTCGATAGGTGATTGTGTTTTTGTCGAGCGTCTGCGCCGCCCGTTTGGCGAAAGCATTGGCGCGCACGATATCGCCGACCCAATAGGCGGATTCGGCAGTGGCCAGCTGGGCTTCGGCGCGCCGGTCCTGATGCTCGAGGGTGATGGCCAGCTGCGCCCAGGCGAAGGCGTTGTCCGGCTCCGCGATCAGCGCATCGCGCAGCGCGGTTTCGGCCGCGGCGGTGTCTCCTTCGGCATTGCGGGCGTTCAGCGAGCGGGCATAGTTGATCAGGAACAGCGGCTGGCCCGGCATCAGCTCCAGCGAGCGCTTGTGCGGCTCGATGGATTCGGCTGACCGTCCACTTTCGAACAGGATCTGGCCCTTGAGTTCATTGAAATACGGATTGTCAGGCTCTTCGGACAGCAACGAATCGATTTCTGTCAGCGCCGTCTGGATGTCTGAGGCGCGGAAGCCCGAAATGGCGCGAGCATAGCGGGCCGGCATGCTCTTGTTGCTCGCCGGATAGTCGCGACGCACCTTCAGCGGCGAATCCAGAAAGCCGACAAGCTTCGCGCGCATCATGTCATACTGACGCTGTTCACGTTCCGTGGGCGGAGTATCCATGAGGCCAGTGGCCTCCGCGAGATCGCGAACGGTGCGGATACGTTCCGATGCAAGCGGGTGGGCGCGGAAATAAGGATAGCGTCTGGCGTCCGAGAGGACTTCCTGGTAGCGGAAGTTCTCAAAGAACTCTACGATTCCGGCCGGCGACTGTCCGAGCGCGGCCAGATACTTCACCGCAGCAGCATCAGCGGCTGCTTCTTCCGAGCGGGTGTGCACATAGAAATTCAGCGCGGCAAACTGGCCGGAGCTTCCGATCAGCGCCGCGCCAGCGCCCGGCTCGCCGGCGGCGATGGCCAGAATGCCGAGCCCGATCGAGACCAGCGCCGGACGCATGGCCACCGAGGCTGCGCGCATGCGCGCCACCGTATGGCCGCAGGCGATGTGGCAGGTTTCATGCCCGATGACGCCCTTGATCTGCGAAGGTGTCTTGGCCTCGATCAGCAGACCGGTGTGCAGGTGAATGCGCTGGCCGTTCGCCACGAAGGCGTTCAGCGACGGATCATTGATGATGAAGATATCGACGTCGGCGGGAACGAGGCCCGACACTTCGAGAATCGGGTCAGTCCACTCGCGCAGCGTTTCCTCGATTTCCGCGTCGCGGATGAGGCCTTGTGCCGTCGCGCCAAGCGCGAGTGCTGCAGAGACGGCGATTGCCGCCGCAGCCCGGAACAGTTGATTGGCCATTCAGGACGACTCCCAATCCATCAGGTCTCAAGACTAGGCGCTAAACCGGGCAAAAGCGAGGCTGCGGGGCACCGGTTACTGAATTGTCAGGTTTCGCCTGACGTGAATGTGAATATCAGAGCGGGGTCGAGGTTAACGCCGGTTTCGCTGCCGATTGCGGGCGCCTGACCGTGCGGCACGAGCGCGTTGATCGAAAGACCCTCGCCCGTGAGCGTCAGGCGGATCAGCGGCCCGGTCGTGCGGCGCCCGGTGACGACGAAACG
>JBGTKN010000136.1:0-3002 GCA_041744615.1 Hyphomonas sp.
TCATCGTCGGGGTCGCCATCTGCCTCGTCAGCGCCTACAACCTGTGGCGGGCGCTCGGCTGATTTGCGCCCTGTAGAGGGAGTGCCTGCTTGTCGTTTCGCAATGGATTGATCGTGATGGCGGCGGCGATCTCGCTTGCCACGCCAGCCGTCATGGCGCAGGAGCCTGGCGCCGAAAGCCAGGACGATGGATCAATCATCCAGCAGGGCACGCGCCGCCTTGAGCCCGTCGAAATCTGGGGCGACCGGAAGGGCCGCGACCCCGGCGCGCAGTCGATACTCGAAGCCGGGCTGATCGCCGACACGGCGGCCGACAGGCCAGCCGAAATCCTGAACCAGGCGCCGGGCGTCAATATTCAGATGAATTCCGGGCAGGAGCATCTGATCGCCATCCGCTCGCCGGTGCTCAGCGGCGGGGCCGGGCAGGGAAGTTTCCTCATTCTCGAGAACGGTGTCCCCGTCCGCTCCCCTGCCTTCGGCAACGTCAACAGCCTGATCGAACCGCACCTGGAAGTGGCGAGCCAGATCGAGATCGTACGCGGCCCGGGGAGCGCGAAGTATGGTTCGAACGCGGTACACGGACTGATCAACAGCTTTCTGCCGTCGCCGAACGACGACGAGTATGTGCGCGGCAGCTACGGCACGCTGGACAGGTGGCGCGCAGATGCATCCTTGAATCTCGGTGATGACACTCGGTTCAATCTCTCCCTACTCGACGACAAGGGCTGGCGCGATGACACCGGAAGTCAGCAGCAGAAAGCGTCGCTAATGACCCTGCAGTCGGTCGGCGGCTGGGATGTGACCGGCTGGCTCTCCGCCTCCAGCCTCAACCAGGAAACCGCCAGCTTCATACAGGGCCCGCGCGCCTACGAAGACCGCGACCTTGTCGAAACAAATCCGAACCCGGAGGCATTCCGCGACGCCTGGTCGGCGCGTGCCGGCGTGCGGCTTGAGCGCGACCTCGGCCCCGGCAAACTCATCCTCACGCCAAACCTGCACAGTCAGGGCATGATCTTTTCGCAGCACTTCCTGCCTTACGGCGGCATCGAAAAGAACGCGCATACCGGCGGCGGCCTGATGGCACGTTACGATCTCGATCCGGTTGGCCGCACGACATGGCGCTTCGGCGCCGATACCGATCTCGCCTCGGGGTACCTCAAGGAAATCCAGCCACAACCGAATGCCAATCCGGCCTTCCCGCGCGGCGTTCACTACAACTATCTCGTCGACACGCAGGTCTTCGCGCTCTGGACGGAAGCCGATGTGCAGCTCACGGACAATTTCCGCCTGCTCGCCGGCCTGCGCGGCGAGACGCACGATTATGCCTACGATACGCGCGCGCCCGCGGGCATCAATGGCCGATTCAACGTGCCCGCCGACCGCTCCGATGATTTCAGTTTCCTGACACCGAAGCTCGGCTTTGTCTGGGATCGCGACGGGTACAGTCTCTATGCCAACTATGCACGCGGCGCCCGAGCGCCCCAGGTCTCGGACCTCTACCGCTTGCAGAATCTGCAGGTCGCCGGCGAGATCGAAGCGGAAACGCTGGACAGCATGGAAGTTGGTGTGCGCGGCTATGCGCTGTTCGGCCATCTGGATTTCGACATTGCTGCCTACTGGATGGAGAAGGACAATTTCTTTTTCCGCGATTCAGATGGTCTCAATGTCGTGGACGGATCAACCCGCCACAAGGGCATCGAAGCCGCCGCAACGTTGCGCATCGATGATCGTCTCAGCGTCGGCGGAAACGTCGCCTGGAGTGATCAGACCTATACGTTCAATCGCCCCGTCGTTGCCGCGCTGGAGCGGATCGTCTCCGGAAACACAATAGACACCGCTCCTGAATGGCTCGCCGACGCGCGGCTCGAGTGGCAGGCGCTCAATGCCTTGAAACTCTCGCTGACGCTGGAACATGTCGGCGAGTACTTCACCGATCCGGCCAATACCGTCACCTATCCCGGCCATACCGTTTTCGGTGCGCGTGCGGGTTGGAACATCACCGATACGCTGGAGGCCTCGCTGATCCTCCGCAATCTGACGGATGAAGCTTATGCCGACCGCGCCGACGTCGCATTCGGCAATGAGCGCTATTTCCCCGGAGAGCCGCTGAACGCAACCTTCGGCCTGACAAAAAAATTCTAGCCCGCCAGTCCAGGAGGACACGATGAAGCTCTACCATAGCCCGACGGCGCCCAATCCCGACCGGGTGATCTATTTCCTACGCGCCAAGGGCAAGCTGGACGCGGTGGAGCTCGAAGAAGTCTCCATCATGAAACAGGAACACAAGCAGCCGGGCTACCGCGAAGTCTCGCCCTACGCACAGGTGCCCGCGCTGATCCTCGACGATGGCACGAAGCTCACCGAGAGCCGCGCCATCTGCACTTATTTCGACGGCATCTTCCCGGAGCCCAACCTGATGGGCACGGATCCGAAGGAAAGAGCCCTGATCGAGATGTGGGATCGACGCGTCGAGATGATGTTCTTCATCCAGTTTGCCGGCTGGTTTCGCAATGCGCACCCGGCCATGGCGCCGCTCGAAGTGCCGCAGAGCCCGGAAGCCGCCGCCAAAGGCGAGAAAGCCGCACGGAAAATGGCGGAGCGGTTCAATGAACACCTCGCCAGCCACGAGTTTGTCGCGGCGGACCGTTTTTCGATTGCCGACCTAACTCTTTACATCACCTGCGGATTTTGCCGCGTGATGAAATGGGCGCCGCATAAGGAATTGGCCAATCTGGGCCGTTGGCATGAGGCGATGACAGCGCGCGGCTTCGCGGGATAGGGCGCCTTATACTCCGTCCACGGAAGAGGCCTGGTTGATGTGTGTCCCGTCCTGATACACTCGTGCAGGTGGGGCTTCCATAACTTTCCTGATGCGGTATTCAGCCTTCAGCGTCAGGCAGAGGAGTGCCCCCATGCGTTGGATCGGACTTGCAGCAGCGCTCGGTCTCGGCCTATCAGCCTGCGCCCAGCGCTCCGCCTGGACGTTGCCCGTGCAGCCGGCGA
>JBGTKN010000137.1:0-2223 GCA_041744615.1 Hyphomonas sp.
TGCCGGTTGCGAACAGGCGCTGACCAGCCGGCGCAGGTTATCAAGGCGCGAGAACGGGCTGGCGGTATCAAAGATCAGTCCGATATCGGTCGAGCTGATACGGTAGGGCGTCGCGCCGTTTGTAAAGGCGCTGATGCGCGCGGCAAGAATTTCCAGTGCCTGGGCAGCCGCGGCGTGACCGATGGCGGCGCGCATGCTGCGGAAACGCTTTACACGGATCACCGCGACGCGCAGGCCCGCTTCACCGGCTTCGGCCATCCGCGCGCGCAGGTCGTCGTCCATGGCGCGCCGGTTCGCGAGGTTGGTCTCGCTGTCCTCGCGCGATATCTGCACGATGGCGGCTTCACGCGCTTCGAGATCACCGAGCATCGTGTTGAAGCTCGAGGCGAGGCGGCCGAACTCGTCCTCGGTGGTCACATCCACCGGATGGCGATTGCCCGAGGCGAGCGCTTGAACGGCCTCGTCGAGTGCGCCGATGGGGCGCGTCAGGCTGCGCGCGACAAACCCGCCACTGACGACAAGGAGCGCGGCACCGAACAGGCTGAACAAGAGGATAGCCAGCATCATCGGCCGGTAGGGGGCCATGGCGGCGTCGAGCGGATAGGAGATCACGAGACTCACAGGCTGGGTGCCGCCGAAGGACTGGATTGCCTGCGATGCGCCGATGGCGTCGCGTGTCCGGAACACGGCGCCCTGGGCGCCCCCGACCGCCGCTTCGTCGCGGATCTCAGCCATCACCGGAATGGCGGACAATTGTTCGAGCTGCGATATCCGTACCGAGTCCATTTCCGACCAGAAGAAAGCCCAGCCCACAAGGACCGGCGCCTTGATTGGCACGGCGACCGATTGGTAGTGCTTGCCGTCCAGTACGATGACGCCGCTGGCGCGCTCGTTCTCTATCACTGCAAGATAGATGTCCTCCGGCAGCTGAGTTTCGGCGCCATCGGCAGAGACGAACCGGCCATCCGGAAAGGCGACGCCAATGCTAAGTCCTTCGAGCCGCGTCATGGCGTTGCTGGCGGCAGACGCGATGGTCTCGATATCCTCGGTCGCAACGGCTTCGCGGAATCCGTAGTCGGCCGCGAGCACTTCGGCGTTGGATTCCATATGCGCGGCGGACATCGTCCAGAGGCGTTCGAACGCGGCGACACTGGAGACAAGTTCGCGCTCGACGGAGCGTTCGGCATTGACCTTGATGCTGAAATAGACTGCGCCCGCGACGAGCAGGATGATCAGTCCAAAGAGCGCCGAATAGATGACGGTAAGCTTGCGGCGAAGCGAGCCCCTGTACCAGCGGTCAATGCGCATGGCTCTTGACCTTGAGGGTCACGGCCACCGGCGCTGAGCGGTCCTTGGGCAAGGTCACCTTCACTTCAGCGGGCAGGGCATTCGGATGCCACACGGTCGCGGCCGCAGTGCCTGCAGGCAGGTCAAGGGTCACCTTGCCGTCGGCGTCGGTCTTGCCGGCATAGGGCGTATCGACCACGCGGATATAGGCGACCATCGTGTCATGGATATTGCAGCCGACAGCCGCCACGCCGGCCTTCTCGAGCCTCACCGAGCGCGATTCGTCCCGGCCGTAGAGTTTCAACTCGAACTTGTTGCCCCTCGAGAAGGAGTAGACGTGGTGGCGCACCTTGTCGAGATTCGGGAATTTGACGTCGCTGCCGGCCGGCACAATCAGCACGTAGGGATCGAAGACCAGGTTCTCCTGCTTCATCTCCATCGGCCAGGGAAACTTAACGGCCGGCGCGCCGGCATCGGCGGCCACCATCACGACCGCATCGCGCACCGCCTTGCCGGAAGCATCCGCCACCAGGAATGTCGTTTTCTCGGCCGCGGCAGGAGCAATCTGTACACAGAATATTGCGGCTGCGGCCGCCAGGGGGCGGAGAGATTTTTTCATATTCTCTTCTTCGCACGATATGATTTCTCCGGCGTTAATCACTTGGAAAAAATATCGATGGATCATGGGCTTAATCATAACAATCCAGGTTGACCCGGGCCTTGCCCGAGGTTGATCCGAAGCCTGAAAGTGTCTCCCGGATGATCCTGAAGACTGCCCTGTTCGCTGCGGGCCTGACTGTAGCCGCTGCGCCAGTTTGCGCGGCCCAGACCAATGAGCCTGGCGGCAAGTTGCTGCTGACCCGCGGCATCTCCAGCCTTGAAGGGGCGGGCGGCGGCGCCCTGACCCCCTGGGCGCTGATCACCGGCGACGAAACC
>JBGTKN010000138.1:0-6023 GCA_041744615.1 Hyphomonas sp.
GCCCGGTGCTCAAGGCGGCGCTGGCCGAGCTGTTTGCGCCGGTGCATCCGCACTTCGCCGATGCGCTGGCGAACGTGCCGGACGGACCGGCGCTGATCATTGCGAATGAATATCTCGACTGCCTGCCCGCGCGCCAGTTCCGCCGGACCGAGGGCAACTGGCGCGAGTGTGTGGTCGGCCTCGCCGAAGGCGGCCAGCTGGCCTTCGGCCTCGCCGCTGACGAGCCGTGCCCGCCTCAGGCCGCCGCGCTCGCTGGTGACGCTGTAGAGGTTCAGACCGGGCTGGACCTGGTCGTCGCCGATCTCGTCTCGCGCAAAGTGCCCTTGCGCGCGTTGTTCATTGATTATGGGCCCGATGACCGCGCGCCCGGAGACACTCTGCGGGCCTATCGCGAGGGCCGTCAGGTCGGCCCGTTGGAGGCGCCCGGGATGAGCGACCTTACGGTGGATGTGGACTTCGGACGGCTGGCCCGGCTGGCCTCGGCCGCCGGTCTCGATGTGGCAGGGCCCACACCACAGGGCATGTTCCTGCTTGGCCTCGGCGCGCAGGCGCGACTGAACCAGCTGGTCGCCTCAAACCCGGAGGACGCCGAAGCGGTGTTCGAGGCGGCGCGGAAGCTAATCGACCCGAACGACATGGGCGCGCGGTTCAAGGCGATCTGCCTGTCGACAAAAGGGCTGGCCGAACCGGCGGGGTTCTAGAGCCATTGGCATTCCGTCCGGAATGCCCATCTTAGGGCGACCAGATCAAAGGACGCTCCCATGTCGGCACTTTCCATTCTTGAACTTGGGCGCGTGCGCGAAGGCTTCACCCGCGGCGACGCGCTGAACGAGGCGCGGCGGCTGGCGCAGCATGCCGAGGGGCTGGGCTACAAGCGCTTCTGGGTAGCCGAGCACCACAACATGGCGGCGGTGACCACGGCAGCAACCTCGCTGGTGATCTCCCATATCGCGGCAGGCACGAAGACGATCCGCGTCGGCGCCGGCGGCATCATGCTACCGAACCATTCGCCCTATGTGATCGCCGAGCAGTTTGGCACCCTGGACGCACTGTACCCCGGCCGGATCGACCTTGGCCTTGGCCGGGCGCCGGGCACCGACCAGATGACGCTGCGCGCGCTGCGGCGCGATCCGTCTGCGTCCGAACATTTCCAGCAGGATGTGCTGGAGCTGCAGGCCTGGCTCGGCGTGGTGCAGCCGGGACAGCGAATCGAGGCCGTACCCGGATCAAATTCCAATGTGCCGCTCTGGATTCTCGGCTCCAGCCTCTACGGCGCGCAAATGGCAGCGGCGTATGGATTCCCGTTCGGCTTTGCCTCGCACTTTGCGCCGCAGATGCTGGACCAGGCGCTGGCGACCTATCGCGGCAGCTTCCGACCGTCCAAACAGCAGCCCAAGCCCTATGCGCTGATTGGCGTGAACATCATCGCAGCCGAGACTGACGAAGAGGCAAAGTATCTGGCGACGTCGCAACAAATGTCGTTCACCAACCTCGTGCGCGGCGAGCGCAAGCTGACTCAGCCGCCGATCGACGATATCGACACTTACTGGACGCCGGCGGAACGCGCACAGGCCTCCACAATGCTGAACTTCAGCATCATCGGCAATGCAGATACCGTCCGTAAAGGGATCATCGCCCTTCTGGAGCGTACGCAAGCGGACGAGTTGATGATCGTCTCCGACATGTACGATCAGGACAAACGCCGCCGCTCGTTCGCCATCATCGCAGACGTGATGGCGAAGCAAACGGCGGACGCGTGGACAGACGCCTGAAGGATCAGGCGAGGTCGCGGATTTTCGCCTCGCGCATCCAGAATCTGTTGACAGCCGCTTTCGCAAAATTCTCGTTCGGGATGACGCCGTCATCTGGCGCGATGCCGCAATCGTCGAGCAGCGCGATTGAGCCCTGGCAGTGGCCGATAGCCTTCAGGTGGACGTAGGCGTTGGTCACCCAGTCGCGGGCGGCCGAATCCTTGATCAGTTTTTCGACCTGATCCGGCATCAGCACCATCGCGACAGCATCAAACAACATCGACGGTGAGCCGGCCAGCTGACCGTCAGCTGTCAATGTGCCCCCTTTGACTTTCGTTTCACCGACCTTCGGCGCCACGAGTAACACGCGGCCGCCTTCGGCCTCGACATCAGCCTTCAGCTGATCAATCTCTGCCTTGTCGGATCCTTCCGCAAACAGGATTCCGACGACGCGGCCCCTGAGGGTTCCCTGCCAGTTCTTCTGGATGGATAGGGCGTCCGACGTATCAAGGTCGAGCGGCTCGCGGAAGGCTGGGGCAGCCGGCGGCAGCCTGGCTGCCAGTCCCTCTGCGACTCGCGCCGCAAGATCGTCGTCAATGTTGCGCAGTTGGGAGAGGGCGCGGGTGCGGATGTGATCGAGGCTGACTTTCGACAGCTCGAAAACCAGTGCCGAGGCGATGTGGGCCTGCTCGTTTTCCGTCTGGGAGCGGTAGAACATGCGCGGCTGGCTGAAATGGTCGCCGAAGGTTTCGTCGCGCACGCGCAGCTTCTCGCCGGGCTCGTTGCCAAGCGCGGTATTGGTTTCCGCCGTGCGGAAGCCTTCGTTGGATGCGCGAGGGCCGGGGGCTTCACCGCCAAGGTCGAGCGTGTTCGGCTCATAATTGGCTCGGCCCTTCGGCACCATTGTCTGCATCATGCCGTCGCGCTGCATGTTGGCGAATGGGCACTTCGGCGCATTGATCGGGATCTGGTGGAAGTTCGTGGTGCCGAGGCGCGATTTCTGCGTGTCGAGATATGAGAAGAGCCTGCCCTGTAACAGCGGATCGTTGGTGAAGTCGATGCCAGGCACGATGTTAGACGGCAAGAAGGCGGCCTGCTCGTTTTCGGCGAAGTGGTTGTCCGGATTGCGGTCGAGCACCATCCGGCCGATGATCCGTACAGGGGCGATTTCTTCCGGCACTATCTTGGTGGCGTCCAGCACGCTATAGGGCAGGTCTGCCGCCAGCTTCTCTGAAATGACCTGAATACCGAATTCCCATTCGGGAAATTCCCCGGCATCGATGGCTTCCCACAAGTCGCGGCGGTGGAAGTCGTTGTCGGCGCCTTGCAATTTGGCCGATTCGTCCCAGACGAGCGACTGCACGCCGAGCGTCGGTTTCCAGTGGAACTTGACGAAGGTCGCCTCGCCCTTCGCGTTGACGAGCCGGAAAGTGTGAACGCCGAAGCCCTGCATCATGCGGTACGAGCGCGGGATCGCGCGGTCGGACATCGCCCAGATCATCGTGTGCATTGTTTCAGGCATCAGCGAGATGAAGTCCCAGAACGTGTCATGCGCGGACGCGGCCTGCGGGAAGCCGCGGTCGGCCTCCATCTTGACGGAGTGGATAAGGTCCG
Source organism: Hyphomonas sp. (assembly GCA_041744615.1). Lineage (GTDB taxonomy): Bacteria > Pseudomonadota > Alphaproteobacteria > Caulobacterales > Hyphomonadaceae > Hyphomonas. Next base: position 3,366 of record JBGTKN010000138.1, read on the forward strand.
GGAATTTGATCGCATCCTGGATGAAAAAGACGGGTATATTGTTGCCAACGAGGTCCCAGTTGCCTTCCTCCGTATAGAATTTCACGGCGAAACCGCGCACATCTCGCGGCGTATCGACGGAACCTGCTCCGCCAGCGACCGTGGAGAAGCGTGCGAATACAGGCGTGCGTTTACCGGCCTCGGAGAACAGGCTCGCCTGTGAGAGGTTCGGGATGGCTTCCGTGCACTCGAAAAATCCGTGTGCGGCGCTTCCGCGGGCGTGGACGATACGTTCAGGGATGCGCTCATGATCGAAGTGGAAGATTTTTTCACGCAGCACGAAGTCTTCGAGCAAGGCCGGACCGAGCGAACCGGCCTTAAGGCTGTTCTGGTTGTTCGAAACGGGGACGCCGTGATTTGTGGTAAGCTGCTCGCCGCCGGTCTGGTGCAACTCGCCTGCGTTGCCCTTGCCGGATTTGTTCGCGCGTTTGGCCATCGCTGCACCTCTTCCATGGCGGTTGTCTCATCGGTATTCGCGGCGCGTCATGCGCAGGGCCGATAAGTCATGAACGCCAGAGGAAATCGTAAGTTCCCCACAAATGCCCGGAGGACAGCAAGCCGCCGAAAATGTGCGGACGAACTGGACAGGAAGGGCGGACTCGATTCTAACCGCAGTCGGGTTTCGGAGCCGGTCGGAGTGGTCAGCGCATGTATAAGTCTCTCACCGGCCTGCTCGCCGCCGCCGTCTCGAGTTTCCTTTTGGCCTCGGGCGCACACGCGGCTCCTCCGGCCGCGCTTGCCCCCTTTGCCTCCCCGCAGGCCATATCCGATGTGCAGCTGCTGCGCCTTAACGAAAACCTGAAACAGGCGATGCAAACCGGTGACTTCGTCGGGCTCGCGGTCGCGGTGGTGCGCAACGGCGAAGTGACCTTTCTGCGCACCTATGGCGAAACAGAAATCGGCAGCGGCGCTCCGATCAACGAAGACACACTGTTCCGGATCGCGTCGCTGTCAAAGGGTTTTGCCTCGACCATGGTCGGCCTGGCGGTGACTGAAGGAAAGCTGTCGCTGACAGCGCCTGTCACAGGTTTCGCTCCCGACCTTGCGCTGCCACGCGGGGCTCAACAGTCGCTCACGCTTGCCGAGCTTCTCAGCCACCGGACCGGCTTGCCGCCCAACGCGTATGACAATCTCCTCGAAGCCGGACTGTCGCCGGACGCCATAGTCCCGCAATATCGCAGCGTTAAACTGATCTGTCCGGCATCCGATTGCTATGCCTACCAGAACATCACCTTCGATCTGGCTGGCCGGGCACTCGTGAACGCCTATGGCAAACCGTTTACTGACCTTGTCGCGACACGGCTTTTTACGCCGCTCGGCATGACAACGGCTTCCTTTGGACTGGAAGGACTCGTGCTCAGCGGCAACTGGGCCCGGCCGCACAATCGCAAGAGCCAGAAAGATCCGTCATTGCCCGCCCACCCCTGGACGACGATCGAGGTCAAGGCGCCTTACTATGCCACGCCCGCCGCCGGCGGCGTGAACGCCTCGATCCGCGACATGGCGCAATGGCTGAAGGCGCAGCTTGGCGACACGCCGGACGTCTTGCCGCCCAGCCTGCTCGACATGATCCACACGCCGCAAGTCAGTACGCCCTCCGAAACGCGGCGCATGCGCGAAGCACTGCCCGGCCTGCGATCCTCGCACTACGCATATGGCTGGCGCGTCTACGACTATGCGGGCGAGACGGTCGTCTCACACGGCGGATCGGTCGATGGATATGGCGCGCAGATCATGTTCCTGCCCGGACGCGATGTCGGCATCGTGGTCCTTTCGAATGCGCGATCCCGGCGGATGTGGCGCATTGCCCCGATGTTTCTGGATTTGACACTTGGGCTGCCGCCGAGGGACTGGCTCGCGCTGCAGGAGACCGTGCCCGCTGTCTCGGGATCAAATTAGGATCAGGACGGGCGCTTGATCTCGTTGCCCGAGCCAAGGAGGACGACCGTTGGGACATGCTGGCGCGCTTCGGCCGCATCGACCCCGCAGAAGGCTGCTATGATGACCGTATCGCCCACGGCGAAATGCCGGGCTGCAGCGCCGTTTACGCCAATCGTACGAGAGCCGCGCGGCGCTTCCAGCGCATAGGTCTGGATCCGGTTGCCATTCGTAACATTCCAGATGTCGACTTTTTCGTGCGGCAGGATTCCCGACGCATCGAGCAAGTCCTGGTCGATCGAGACCGAGCCCTCGTAATAGAGGTCGCATTGAGTGACGGTGGCCGAGTGCAACTTGGCCTTCAACATCGTGAGCAACAAGGGAGGCAATCTCCGGTGTTCGACATGAGCACTTTTGCTCACGGTGAGAATATGGGGGCGCTGCAGCAGACAGCAAGGGCCTTCTGCCTTGCAAATCAGAGACCGTAAAGGCGCGGTATGTAAACATTTGCGTCAGCGACGCTAATTCATCGTCCCGTCCAGAGCGCTCAACCTCGTGAATTGGGTATTACCCCCTCGCGTGCGCCTTGCACTGGTGTTAACTCTTTGTCACATGCATTCCGGACGTCAGGGGGACGACAACGATGCGCAACTTGAAACTCGCCATCAGACTGCTGTCGGCGGTCGCTCTCGCGACGCTGGCCGCCTGCGCGACAGCGCCGGAGCCTGCGCCCGCCACACT